>SLFX01000164.1 GCA_007124045.1 Candidatus Delongbacteria bacterium
GAAAAATCCGACTGGTGCCTGAGAAAGAGATCGATCCTGCCCGCCGAGAGATCCCTATACGCATGATCTGGTTCGCTATAGTAGGCAAGGCGTATATCAGGGTAATCTCTTCTGATAAGTTCAATTTCAGAAACTCCCTGCTGAACTGCAAGAGACCTTTTACCAATATCGGAAAGTCCGTTAATAAAAGGTTCGTCCTCCCGTCCTATCAGAACAACATTTGATGTGAATAGAACTTCTGAAAAATCAATAAACTCTCTTCTTGATTCTGTTTCAGAAATACAGTCAATGATCATAACTCTGCCTGACCTGATATTTTCAATGGCCTCGGCCCATGTTGAGCTTGTTATCATGGTAAATTCGAGTCCTGTTTTTTCACTTATCAGATCCCATAAGTCAGACACAATGCCGACATAGTTTCCAGCCCTGTCATAGAATGAATTCGGAGGCCATGCCGGGTCGCCGGTAATGTATATTACAGGATTTTGAGACAGCCATCTCTTTTCCTCCGGAGTAAATATCATACCGGTATCATCGGTAAAAGAATAACTTCCGCTTACCCTGTCAAGCCAGAACTTTTTTATATTTTCCAGTTCCGATGAGCCTATCAGCTCCAATCCGGCATTTACCGATGCGGCAAATCCGGCTCTGCCCTTTCTGACAGCTCCATGATAATATCTTGAATAAACGGGGTCAGCGAAAGGCTTGAGAAAATCGTTCTGTCTTCCTGCTGATTCAAGGTAGTGTTTTAAATTTTCGGCAGGTGAAATGAAGACCATTATCCTTTTGTTCAGAGCACTTTCGTAAACTCTGTCGAAATCGCTGTAGATCTCTATAACAGAATCAGGAAATCTTTCTTTTGCAAAATCCGCGGTGAAACCTTCAGGTACGCCTATCTTGTAAGCTGACAGTTCGTTCTTTGAAAAATTAGGCCTGTAAACCGATCTGTGTACAAAAAGAAAATAATCCACCGGCAATAATGGCGAAGTAAAATCCAATGATTTCTCTCTTTCTTCAGTAAAAAACAGACCTGAATTAACATCAGCATCGCCTCTTATGACCATTTCTACGGTTTCATTAAACCCGGCATCAATAAATTTTAATGGAATGCCTGTTTTCTCCGACCAGAGTTTCCAGACATCTATCAGGATGCCGTCAGGTTCTCCCGCTTCGTTGACGAACTTGAAAGGAGGATTGTTGGTATTGTATGAAATGACAAGAGTGTCAATGCTGTAAACAGCCTGAAACAGAATAAGTGAAAGTATTGCCGTGACTTTATATAACATCCTCATTTCAGTAAAATACGAATTTTTTTTCGATATTCAAAATGAAAAATACAAAAACCGCTTCTTGTTTTTAATCGCGTTTGTTGTTAAATTTAGATGTTTTATAAATGGAGACTGAATTTGATCCGTGAAACATTCGCTTTATTCTTTTCATCCTGGTATGTATATCTGATCTTCGGACTTTTATTCGGGTCTTTTCTGAATGTTGTTGTTTACAGAGTTCCGAACGGATTGTCCATAGTTACGCCGCCGTCGTCCTGCCCGAAATGCGGACACGGGATAAGATGGTACGAGAACATTCCTGTTTTCGGATGGATATTTCTGGGCGGAAAATGTTCGTCATGCAAGACTTCAATATCTGCCGAATACCCGATAATTGAAGGCTTCACCGGTCTGATTACTCTGGGTCTTTTTTATTATTTCGGCCCGTCACCGGCGCTTCTGGTTTTCATTGCTCTTACCTACACGCTCATCTGCATTACCCTTATAGACTATAAAACATACAGCATTCCTTACGGCCTGAACATTACGCTTTTCATCGTAGCTGCATCCGGCGTTATTCTTAATCTGATCTTTGAACCTTTCCTGACTGTCGGCCTGATAGGATCACTGCTCGGGGCGGCGACAGGTTTCGGAGTGCTTTTTCTTCTTCAGTTCGCGGGGAAACTGTTTTACAAGCAGGACGCTGTCGGCGCCGGAGATCTTTACATCCTCGGTTCGGCGGGACTTCTGCTCGGCCCGAAACTGATCTTAACGGCTTTTATTCTCGGATCTCTTGTCGCTGTAGCTGCCCATGCCGTGCCGACTTTCATCAACCTGATGAAAAAGAAAAAGGAGACCCTTTTCTACAAGGAGAAAGCCGACAGCCTGTTCAACGGCCTCAAAATGAGCACTCCGGAAAAGCTCGACATTCTCGGCTTGAGGCTGCAGATATCAAAAGAACTCAATGACGGCCGTTACGGCGAGATAGAGCAGGAAATAAACGATATCTTAAGCAGGGAAAAACCTGATAATGTAACGGTTCTGAGGCTGTTTTTCAGATTCTCGGCAGTAAAAGACAGTTTTTCGGCTTCAGACATACTTAAAAAGATAAAGGTAAAGAACGAGAACCTTCTCGCTGATATCAAAAAAGTGATATCTGAGGATCTGATCGGCTACGATTCGGCTAAAGACAATATTGATTTCCTGTCTGAAAAAGCCGGAGAATTCGGGCTCGGAGAATTGAAAACTCTCACGGCGGCGAACAGGAAAACTCTTCTTGACGACAAAAATTACGACAGCATCGAAGACATTTCTTCAAAGCTTGACTCTATAAAGGAAGATATTCCAAAACTTGATTTTCTCTTAAAGCAGAACAGGCACTTCCAGTTCAACGGTTTCGTGCCGGAACAGAAAAAGATCATTGAAATGATAGAATCTTTTGTTGATCTTAAGAAACCTGAACTGATGCAGAGATACCTCTCCGATATCAGCTATGTGTATTTCAAGGATTTCTTCTTCGGGCAAAGCAGAGAGAGTTATGAAAGGCTGCTTAACGAACTTGAAGGCGCAAAAATCTTACCTTCAAGCCTAAAAAGTATCTATAACATCGCTCTTTTCAGAATATTTTTTTACAGGCAGAGGCTTGCTTTCGGGCCTTTCCTCGCTGCCGGCATAATGCTTTCAGCGCTATGGGGAGAGTTCTTTCTCGATCAGTACTATTCATTTCTTGAAAGGATGTTCTTCTGATGGTTAATATCATAGCGGGAAGGTTGAAAAATATTTACATTTGCATACTGAATTTTAACGGAGTTAAAGAATGGACGAAAAAATAATATACCTGGATAACGGCGATACAACCAGAATAGACGATGAAGTTCTGCAGCAAATGATGAAATATTATACCGATTCATATGGAAATCCGGTATCTCTGCATGCGCTCGGTATGGAAGCGGACGAAGATCTTGCCAAAGCCAGACAGATTATTGCTTCAAGCATCAACGCTGAGCCATCTGAGATCATATTTACATCGGGAGCTACAGAATCGAACAATACGGCTATAAACGGTATAGCTGAATACTATAAAAACAAGGGAAATCACATCATAATATCTTCGATCGAGCATTCATCCGTCAAAGCAGTTGCTCACAGGCTCAAAAATGACGGCTATAAAGTGGATGAGGTAAAAGTTGACAGCGAAGGTTTTATTGATATTGAAGACCTCAAAAGTAAATTCAAAGTAACGACCATTCTGGTTTCGGTTATTTACGGAAACTATGAAATAGGCACTATACAGAACATCGAAGAGATCGGAGCGGTATGCAGAGAGAAAGGCGTTCTTTTCCATACTGACGCGGCTCAGGCTTACGGCAAACTTAAGATAGATGTAAAAAAAGAGAACATTGACCTTATGACCATAAACGCGCATAAGAATCACGGACCCAAAGGAATCGGCGTGCTGTATGTTAAAAAAGGCGTAAAACTCAAAAAATTGATGGAGGGCGGCTCGCACGAGTCAGGTATGAGAGCCGGTACCGAGAATATGCCGGCGGTCATGGGATTCGCCAGAGCTGCGGAGATCGCCTACAGTGACCTTGACAGCAACAATGCAAAGATCTCCGGCCTCAGAGACAGGCTTGTCACGGGACTTCTTGAGATCCCGCATGTGACCTATAACGGTCCTAAGGGCGGCAACCTGTCAAGGCGGCTTCCCCACAACGCGGATATAACATTCCATTACATCGAGGGAGAAGCCATTCTGATGCATCTTTCGCTACGCGGGATTTGCGTTTCTTCGGGCTCTGCCTGTTCCTCCAAAACACTTGAGCCTTCACATGTGCTAACAGCCATCGGACTCAAGCACGAACAGGCTCACGGTTCAATAAGATTCACGATCTCGAAATACAACACGGAGCAGGAAATTGACAAAACCGTAAAAAATGTCAAAGAGGTGGTTGAACTCTTAAGAAGCATGTCCTCTTTCGATCCGGAAAAACATTCTAACTAAAAATTAAGCTAAATTAATCAGGAAGGATAAAATGGCTCTAAAATACACAGAAAAAACTATCGAGCACTTTACAAAACCGAGAAACCTCGGTACTGTGGAGAACGCGAACGCGGAAGCTACCGAAGGAAGCCCCGCCTGCGGCGACATGGTAAGCTACACTCTAAACATTAATCCCGAAACCCTGATAATCGAGGACATCAAGTTCAAATCGTACGGATGCGCATCCAACATTGCGACAGCCTCGATCGCTACCGAACTTGTGAAGGGAAAGCACATAGATGAGGTCAAGAAAATGGGAACGACCGAAGCCGCCAGCGAACTCGGCGGACTCCCTCCCGTCAAAATGCACTGCAGCGTACTTGCGATAAACGGCATTAAGGCAGCTATTAGAGAGTTCGAGAAAAAGATAGGCAGGATCGAGGATGAAAAAAGGATCATTACGGAAAAAGCTCTGCTCAACATTCTAAAAAATGTGATGCACCCCAAGCACGGAATAAATATTGTGGATAACGGGAATATACAGAGGATCAGAATAGACGGGCAGGATATTTTCATAATTATTACACTTGAACCGGATGAGGAAATGTTCGCCTCGAATATTCATGATGAGGTCATGGAGCATTTGGAAAGCATGAAATGCTCCCACGAGATAATGATCAAGATCGAATCGAAGACAGGCGATTTTATATAAAATGGAACATCTCTTAGCCGCCACCTGCCCTTTCGGGATCGAAAGCGTACTTAAAAAGGAAGTCTTATCGCTGGGCTTTCCGATAGAAAAAACAACAGACGGCAGGGTTTATTTCAGAGGCGGCGATACTGCTATCGCAAAAGCAAATATTTTTCTGCGCACGGCCGACAGGATACACATCCTTCTGAAAGAGTTCCCCGCAGGTGATTTCGACCAGCTTTTCGAAGGCGTAAGGTCGGTAGAATGGGAAAACATTATCGACGACCGCGGCAGGATACATGTTAAAGGCCGGTCGAAAAACTCAGGCATACATTCGGTGCCGGTCGCCCAGTCCATGACGAAAAAGGCGATAATCGAAAGGCTCAGAAGCAAAAGCGGCAAAAGCGAAATAACCGAAGACGGCACCCTCTACCCCATTGAGATCGAGATCGAGTCCGACAGGGCGCGGCTGATGCTCAACACCTCGGGCGAAGCACTTTTTAAGCGCGGCTACAGGGAAAGCACCGGGGATGCGCCGTTGAAGGAAACAATCGCAGCCGCGCTTATACTGCTTTCCGGCTGGGACGGGAGCTCATCCCTGACTGACCCTTTCTGCGGCTCCGGCACTATCCCGATCGAAGCGGCCATGATAAAAAAGAACATGGCTCCGGGCCTGAACAGGCATTTTCTTGCCATGAAATGGGGATTTGTCGAAAGAAAATGCTGGAACGAAGCCGCCGCCGAGGCAATGGACCTTATCAGACCCGCAGAAGGCATAAGTATATACGGTTACGACAATGATCCGGTCATGATAAAAAAAGCAGCGGTCAATGCGCAAAACGCCGAAGTTGAAGATTGTGTCGTATTCAAAGAACTCGATATAAACAGATTTAAGCTTAAAGGCCAGCCCGGATACATAGTTACGAATCCGCCTTATGGTGAAAGGCTGGGCAACCGTTTGATAACGGAGGAGCTTTCCAGCACACTTAAAAATGCCGTGATGCACAAACCCGGCTGGAATATAAATATTATTACCGCTCATCCGAATTTTCAGGAGCTTTTCGGCAGAGCTTTACGCAAGCGCAAGCTCTACAACGGTAATATTAAATGTAATTATTATTCATACGGAACGAAAAAATAAGCTTGCTTTCAACCATTTATCAAGCTATATTATAACTCAAATTAAAAAAAGGGGCTAAAGATGAAAAGATCAATTCTATTCTTAATCACTTTAATTTTTCTGCTTAATTTTGCAGGATGCACAAAAAAAGAAACTGCCGAGACCGAAAAACCTTCTGTGTCAGTCAGCATCCTGCCCCTGAAGTATTTTACAGAAAGGATTTGCGGTGACAGATACGGGATCAATGTTCTTCTTCCGCCCGGAGCCAATCCGCACATGTTCGAACCCCAGCCTTCAGTGATCAGAAGTCTCGCCGGATCATCAGCACTCTTCATTATCGGAGAACTGGAATTCGAGAAAGCCTGGCTTGAGAGATTTAAGTCTGTTAACAAAGATCTCACCGTGGTCACAACATCTGAAGGTGCTGATTTTGTAAGTTATGCCGGATGCGACCATGAGCATAATAATCACGAACACCGTCATGATTGTTCGCATGGTCATAAACATGATCATGAACACAAGAATCACGACCACGGACACGATCATCATCATGATCATCATAACCACCATCACGAAGGAACAGATCCTCATATCTGGATGTCTCCCAGAGAGGTTAAAGTTATCGCGAACAATATATTCACCTATTTTGCTTCTTCTGATCCTGAAAATTCAGAATTTTACAGAAACAACCTGAACGCTTTTTTGAAAGACATTGAAAAACTCGACATGCAGATAAAAACAATTACACAAGACATTGAAGCAAGGGAATTCATCATTTACCACCCTGCCCTTTCATATTTCGCAAGGGACTACGGCCTAAAAGAGATCGCAATAGAGATTGACGGTAAAGATCCTTCTCCAAAACAGATCATAGAGCTGATAAATAAAGCTAAAGAGCACAATATAAAAACCGTTTTTGTACAAAAACAGTTCGACCGCAGAGCCGCAGAAACCATAGCCGAAGAGATCGGAGGAACAGTAACCGAGATAGACCATTTAAGCGATGACTGGATCAATAACCTTTTAACTATAGCAAGAACTCTTCAGCTTTCTGAAAAATGACAGAACCCTTGATACAATTACATAAGGTCTGTGCAGGTTACGGATCTGAACCTGTTTTATCTGACGCAGATCTTACTGTTTATGATAATGACTATCTTGGTATCATTGGACCGAACGGCGGAGGTAAATCAACCCTCATAAAAACCGTTCTCGGACTTATAAAACCTTATTCCGGAAAGATCGTTCTCAAAAAAAAGATCCGTTTCGGATACATGCCGCAGCTGACTCTGAGCGATATCAGGTTTCCCATAACAGTATCTGATGTAGTCCTTTCAGGACTGATGCACAGAAAAAAATTATTAAGAGGTTTTTCTTCCGAGCACAGGAAAAAAGTCATGATGCTGCTCGAAAAGTTCAGTCTATCGGATTTTCAGAAAACTCCCTACGGTGAACTTTCCGGAGGTCAGATACAGAGGGTAATGCTGGCAAGAGCAATAATTTCTGACCCGGATGTTCTTATTCTTGACGAACCTTCGGCATTTACTGA
>SLFX01000031.1 GCA_007124045.1 Candidatus Delongbacteria bacterium
ATTGCACAAGCTCATAAGAAAATGAACAGAGTTGCAGAATATGAAGATTATATGGGCAGATATAGAGAATTAACCGGCCGGGATGAATAATAATGTCGTCAATAGGTCTTTTCGGCGGATCATTTGATCCGGTACATATAGGACATCTGATAACAGCGTCTGCAGTAATATGCGAGTTCTCCCTGGAAAAGATATTATTTATACCTAATTATGCATCACCCTTCAAGGTTGACAGCACTTTAACTCCTGTGGTTGACAGGATAAAAATGCTTGAACTCAGTATTGAAAATAATTCTTTTTTTGAATTATCTCTCTTTGAAACAGAAAAAAAAAGGCCGGTCTATACATATGAGACGATAGAACACTACAAAGCTATCTATCCCGATAAAGATCTGTTTCTCATTATGGGCAGAGACTCTTATTCTTCAATCGGCCGATGGAAAAACAGCGACATTATAAAAGGTAACGCCAACATAATAGTTTTGAAAAGAGGATCAGAGGATTTACACCCCGGAGAAAATGTTTTTTTAAGTAAAAACAGCCCGGTAATTGAACTTTCCTCTACTATGATAAGGGAAATGGTGTCGATAAATTTGGACATTAAATATCTTGTGAATGATGCAGTTAGGTGTTATATTAACGACAAAGGACTTTACAGGCAGAATTAATAAACCTGAACGGTGTATATTATGGGCGATGACAAAAAAAAGAAAATAGATATACTTAACAACAGAGAGAATTCTGAAGGCGAAAGTATCTACGGAAAATTCCGTCAGAGAATTCTTGACGAAAAAGAAAAAGAGATAGTGGGTAAAGTTCAGGGGGGCGCCCAGTCCGGGTATACTTTTGAAGAAAACGGTGACGATTCGCTTTCCGGAGAGTATGTTGGAAAAGTGGATAAAAAGAGAGTTTTTATTTATGTGACAGTTTCGACCATCATACTTACTTCTCTGATCTTTTTAATTTACAGCATGATACCGGACCCCGAAGATAAATTCAGAAAATACCGCAGTCTCATTGCTGAAGTTGAAAGGCTCAATGTCAAAAAAAGCCAGAAAATGATCGAGATAGAAAAAATAATTGAAGAACTGACACAGAGTGAGGATTTTCAAGGTATTGAGCTTGATCCCTCCGATGAAAGATTTCTTACCGACGAGTCGCTTCGCTACCTGTCCGAACTTGCAGGTAAGGAAAGTGATGCGGATATTCAGACAAAGATATCAACTATAATTCAGACTGACCAGGAAGTGCGCGCACTTCAGCAGGATATAACTTCAAAAATTAAAGGACTTGAACCTCCGGTCAGAATGACAAGGACCAAAGGCCACGAGCAGATCGCGATCGAATTTTTGGGAAGGAAGGGGGTAAACCGACAGCAGGCTAAAGATCTAGTAGAGAGCGTCAACATATTCGACTATACCTACGAAGGTCTCTATGTTTGGAATTTTTACGAAAAGGGATTCTATGGTTCATTTGTAACCAGGGGCGAAGCGGATAAATCACCTCATGAGATCAAACAGCTTGCACAACAGGCCTTTCAGGAAAGGATACTCGATCTGGAAAGAGAGAGATCTGCATCCAGATCAATGATACAGCAGCTTGAAAACGAACTAAGAGCAACTCAGGCTGAGCGTGACCGGCTTTTGGCAGAAAGAGAAAGACCGGCCCCCACTTCAGACAGAGGCAGTGCTTCTACCCGTGAAGATACACAAAGGGAGAGTTCTGCCCATGCAAATTCTCTAAATTACGCTCTACTGACTTATCAGTTCGCTATAGACAGGGGCATTATCACAGACTCCGCCTGGGAGGGTGTCAGAATGGGAAGGATAACGGATCTGGATTTTAACTACAGAGTGGATTTTTCTGTGACAGACCATTTGATCTTAAGACCCAGACAGTTCGGAATGAGTTCGTTTGAGGAAATATATGTTCTTCCAAGGTCTCTGGTAAGTTCAGGTGACATAAGGGTACTTAAAAGGGAACAGATAAGCAGGATAGAATTTTTGAACAGACAGAACCTGTTACAGAAAGAGATACTGATAATTGCAAAATGAAAAATTATTAACTTGACACGGAAAGAAAGTGTTTGTATATTATGATCGGAATGAAAAGTAAAATGAACATATCATCTTTTCTCAAAAAAGCATCTGCAGGTATTTTGGCTTTATTTTTTATACAACTTTTCGGGTCAACAGATGTTGCGAATCTTAAAACTGATTATGCATCGGGCCTTGTCAGGATCAGTTGGAATACTACTGTCGAGGTAAATGTTAAAGAGTTCGCTGTTGAGAAATCTTCCGACAATTTGAATTATCATCGCATAGGCACAGAATTACCGAAGGGAAGTCATTCTTCATATACGGTTTTTGATACAAACCCCCATTCAAAATCAACTGTACTTTACTACAGAATTACGGTAATCGACTATGACGGATCAACAAGAACATCAGGTTACTCTTCTGTCAGTATTGAAACATCCGGCATATCTGCCACATGGGGCAGCATCAAAGCTTTATTCCGCTGATATTTTCCACAATTTTAAATTATTATACTTGATTATACAGATATTATTGTATAATTTTATACTGTTCGCGGAAGACTGCTGTTTCCGCTGAGTGTTGCATTATGATCATTTTACCGGAGTTCTGTTGAGAGAAACAATACTGACAGGTTCAGAGCTTAGAGAAGACAGGGAGATAGAAAAATCCCTGAGGCCTTTGAGTTTTTCAGATTTCGTGGGTCAGGAAAAGTTAAAAAACAACCTTCGCGTTTTCGTTCAGTCGGCGAAAATGAGAAATGACAGTCTTGATCACACTATTTTACATGGTCCGCCGGGACTGGGTAAAACCACACTTGCAAATATAATTGCAAATGAACTTGGTGTGGACATAAAATCAACATCCGGGCCGGTACTGGAAAAAGCAGCCGATCTCGCGGGACTTCTTACCAATCTGAAAGAAAAAGATGTTATATTTATTGACGAGATACACAGACTGTCGCCTGTGATCGAAGAATACCTTTACCCCGCAATGGAGGATTATAAGATAGATATAATGCTCAGCAGCGGACCTTCGGCCAACAGCGTTCAGCTTCAGCTGCCGCGCTTTACACTGATCGGCGCAACTACCAGAGCAGGTAATCTCACCTCGCCGCTCAGGGCCAGATTCGGTGTCACCTGCAGGTTGAATTATTATCACCCTGATGATCTTTTTAAGATAATAAAAAGGTCATCCGATGTTCTGGGCATAAAAATTGATGATGACGCTGCTATGGAAATGGCATTAAGATCCAGAGGTACTCCCAGGATAGCGATCAGACTTTTAAGAAGGGTAAGGGATTTTGCGTTCGTCAGAAATCTTGGAGGCGTTGACAAAGAAACGACGGTTACGGGATTAAACTCGCTTGATATTGATCAAATGGGTCTGGATGACATGGACAGGGCTATAATTGTTACTATGATAGAAAAATTCGGCGGCGGACCGGTCGGAATAAAAAACATTGCTGTGTCGGTAGGAGAAGAGTCGGATACCATAGAAGAGGTTTACGAACCTTATCTCATCCAGGAAGGATTCATACAAAGGACTCAGAGAGGAAGAATAGTTACAGAAACTGGTTACAGGCACTACGGTAAAGAATACAAAAAAGATGCGGGACTTTTCTGATGTACGATCTTTCCGATTATAATATCGATATACCAAAAAAAATGATAGCCCAGAAACCGCTGACCGACAGGACTCTTTCAAAGCTTATGGTGCTTGACAGAAGTACAGGGAATGTGAAAACCGGAAGATTTACTGATATTGTTAAATTTTTTAAACCCGGCGATGTTCTCGTCGTGAATGAAACTCAGGTAATACCGGCAAGACTTTTCGGAAAATGTGAAAGGAACGGTAAAAAAATAGAGATACTTGTACTTAATGAAACCGAAGAAAACTTATGGGAAATAATGCTTAAGCCGGGCAAAAGCATCAGAGGCGGAGATAAGATCGTTCTTAATGACGGAGCCGAATGCCTGATCCAGTCAGGAAACAGCAACGGCAACAGATTCGCTGTCTTTGAATGTAATGATGATTGTTTCTATTCCTATCTTGATAAACACGGTAAAGTACCGCTTCCCCCATATATAGATCGAAATGATGTTGATGATGACAAAAAAAGGTATCAGACGGTCTATGCAAAAGTTCCCGGTGCAGTTGCCGCACCCACTGCGGGACTTCATTTTACAGACGATTTGCTGAATGATATCAGAAACGCCGGTGTTCATGTGACAGGTCTGACTTTACATGTCGGTGCAGGTACTTTTGCGCCAGTTCGTACAAAGAACATTAAAGACCACAAAATGCACAGTGAATACTATGAAATAAACGAACAGAGCGCTGATATTATCAATACTGCCCGTGCGAACGGCGGAAAAATTTTCGCCGTGGGTACGACGACGGTTAGAACGCTTGAAACTGTTTCAGATGAAAAAGGTTTTGTAAAAGCCGGTAAAGGCAGGACAGATATTTTTATATATCCGGGTTACCGGTTCAGATCAACAGATCATCTGATCACAAATTTTCATCTGCCCCAGTCAACACTTATTCTTCTGGTGTCAGCTTTCAGCAGTACGGATATGATCAAATCGGCCTACAGCAGAGCCGTTGACGAAAATTTCAGATTCTACAGTTACGGCGACGCGATGCTTATTATCTAACTATAAATAAAACGGAGTCATGTCATGATATGCCCGAAGTGCAACACAATGAATCCGAACTCGATAAAAAAATGTATCAAGTGCGGGGAAAAACTTGAAAAGGCGGCATCCGGAGCGGCGAAGGTAAAGCCCGCTTCATCCGGACCGATGCTGAAAAGAGACGAGAAACCTGCAAAACAGCAGAAAGCACCGAAAGAGCCAAAAGTACCGAAGCCGCCAAAACCGGAAGGCGAGAAAAAAAGTAAAACAGGAATTCTGCTTCTGCTTCTGCTTCTGCTGGGGTCCTTTGCCCTGTGGCAGTACAGGGATGATATTTTCACAGCTATGTCTTCGGAAGAGACAGTCGAGGAAATTGAAGAAGACGAGGATGTTGAGCTTTTTGTCGAGGAGAGAGTTTCCAGAAGGGATTCGCTTCTATACTCATCTCTTTCAGACACCGAAAAAGCACAGCGTCACAGAAGGCTGAGAACCTATGATGAGAATTTCTATTACGCAAAAGACGGCAAAAGAATGGTTCTTGTTCCCGGACAGAGTTTTCAGATGGGTTCGGATGACGGATCTATACTGGAAAAACCGGCACACACCGTAAGGGTGGTTGATTTTTATATGGATGAAACTGAAGTTACCAATCTTCAGTTCAAAAGATTTCTTGAAGAAACAGATTACAGACCCAAAGGGAGTCTGTCACACTTCAGGGACAGAAGATTTAACAGAGACGATCATCCTGTGGTCAATGTTGACTATGAAGATGCTCTGGCTTATGCCCAATGGGCGGGTAAAAGACTTCCGACTGAAGTGGAATGGGAAGCCGCAGCGAGAGGGGGACAGGGTTTTATATACCCTACAGGCGAAGACATGACGGAAAATCAGGCCAGATTTGGTATGAATATAACAGTCGGAACCACAATGCCGGTTAAAAGCTACAGGCCGAACCCGTACGGGATCTATGATCTTGCCGGCAATGCGAGCGAATGGGTTCAGGGAGTTATCTATCCGTATCCGGGAAATGACGCACACTCCAGATATTTCGGTTCTGCGAGGGTTCCGAGAGGCGGATCATGGCTCAGCAGCAAAGAAGACTGTAAATCATACAGAAGAGCTATTCTGGATATCTCATCCGACCTGAACAACATAGGTTTCAGATGCGCCATAAGCAGAGATGAGGTCATTGAGCTTCTGAACAGGCAGCAGAGGGAGGAATAAGTTTTAGATCATGTGGCTTACAGTTTCAGAGTATCTGGACAAGATCAATAAAGACAGCGTAAAGTATTTTGATTTCAACGACAGGATACTTCAGATAACGCCGGATATTATACCTCTAAATTTTTCTCTTTTATTCAATAATGAAAATCCTGTAAAGCTGGAAATAGGATTCGGAAACGGGGATTCTCTTATCAGACTTGCCCTGAGATATCCCGGATTTAATTTTTTCGGTATTGACAGGAAAATGGACAGGGTCCGTACAGCTCTGTCTAAACTCAACAAAAGGGAAAGGATACCGAACCTGATCATAGCTAGGCTCGGTACGGATTATATAGAGCAGATATTCAGCCCGTCCTCATTTGCCGAGATCATAATGAATTTTCCCGATCCCTGGCCGAAAAAAAGACACAACAAGAACAGAACAGTAAGCACGGATTTTTTGCCTCAGCTGCACAGAATGCTCGATACGGACGGATGTTTCAGATTCGCTTCCGATCATCCGGAATACTCTCTCGAAGTGTCTGACCTTTTATCGGGATCAGATCTGTTTTCAAACTGTTACGACACTCCCTACCTTCATTCTGTCGAAAACAGAATAGAAACTCAGTTCGAAAAGCACAAGAAGAGAGAGGGCTGGGATATATACTATATGAAGTACAGAAAAAAATAAAGGCGGACATCTGCATGCCCGCCTTACGATGATAAGAGATCTATACTAACTGCATTTTGAATAAGCGCAGGTCATGCAGGTCATACAGCCCTCCTGCATCTGCATATTCCCGTTACATTTCGGACATATTACCCCTCTTCTGACAGATGCCGGTTTTTCGTTTTTCACTTCGGCTTTTCCCTTTGATTCGCTATCAGGTTTTTCCAGGTAGTATTTTTTCAGTATCTTGCCTATCGCGTCCGGAGTGGAAAGGATCTGTTCTCCGTTGTGCCATGCAGTGTTGGAACTGCCTATTCCGATCAGCTGTTTTACTATCGCGTTGATGTCAATGTCCGATCTGAGCGCGAGGGAAACCATCCTGCTTATAGCTTCACTCTGAGCGGCAGCGTTTCCGCCTGCCTTGCCTATTGATGCAAAAAGTTCGAACGGTTTTCCGTCTATGGTGTTCACCGTCACATACATGACCCCGTCGCCGGTATTCACTTTGTAAGTTCTGCCTTCCATCACATCAGGTCTGACCTTGGGTCTGTGTTTTTCCTCCATTTCCTCGGCTATCTTTTCGTCCTTGGTCTTGTTGCCGAGGTTTAAAACCTGATACGGTCTGCATCCGTCCCTGTAAACGGTTATTCCCTTGCAGGCAGATTCATAAGCCTGAAGATAGGCGTTTTTGATGTCTTCCTGAGTGGCTGAATTGTCGAAATTGATAGTTTTTGATATAGAGCTGTCAACGAATTCCTGGAAAGCGGACTGCATAGCCACATGATAATAGGGGTCTATTTCCTGCGCAGTAACGAATATTCTTCTGATATCCTCAGGTATCTCTTCAATATCTGAAAGTCTTCCCGAAAGAGATATTTTTTCCATAAGTTCTTCGGAATAGAGGTTTCTTTTCTTTAAAGCTGCTTCGAGCACGGGATTTACATAAAGGAGTTTTTTGTCATCCATTACCTGCTTGATGAATACGAGCGCGAAATTCGGCTCAATACCTCC
>SLFX01000038.1 GCA_007124045.1 Candidatus Delongbacteria bacterium
ACACTATCACCGGATAAGTTCGGCCATATCCCTGACCGCTTTCTCAAGTCCGGTCAGAACGGCTCTTGAAATGATCGAATGCCCTATGTTAAGCTCCTCGATCTCCTCAATTTCGGTTATATCTTTAACATTGTGATAATTAAGCCCGTGTCCGGCACAAACTGAAAGACCCGATTTTTCCGCATAGATCGCGGCATGTCTTATTCTCTCGAACTCTTCATCAGTTTCCGAAGTCGTCTTGGCGTTCGCATAATGCCCTGTGTGTATCTCCACTATATCCGCATCTATCGCGGCACACTGTTTAATCTGTTCAATGTCCGGATCTATAAATACAGAAACTTTTATCCCTGCGCTCTTAAGCCTGAATATTATGTCTCTCAAATGATCCTTGTGCGATGCAACATCTAGTCCGCCTTCAGTGGTAAGTTCTTCACGCTTTTCGGGAACAAGTGTCACTATTTCAGGTTTTGTTTTAACCGCTATCCTGACCATTTCGTCACTTGCGGCCATTTCAAGGTTCAGGGTGCTTTTGACGACTTCTCTTATTCTTCTAAGGTCCTCATCGTTTATATGTCTCCTGTCCTCCCTCAGATGACATACTATTCCGTCTGCCCCTGCAAGGTCGCATATTATTGCCGCCGCCACTGGATCCGGCTCATAAGTTTTCCTAGCCTGTCTCAATGTAGCCACATGATCTATATTTACACCAAGTCTCATAATTTCACCTCTGAATATATTGATTTAACCCCTGTAATGAGCGTTTTTCCTGAATCCGCCGTGAGCCGCTCCCTGCTGCTGCATCATTCTTTTTGCCGGAGGCCTTTCGAGCATGAACTGATACCATACATCACCAAAAGCTTTCATTCTCATTCGCCGGTTATTCTTAAGCTCAATTATATTATTTTTGATCCGATCGTCATTTTCCTTGAGCTTTTTGTTACCTTCTTCAAGAATTTTAACTGCATCATCTCTTCTGTTTATTCTGTCTAAACAGTAAGCATAAAGTGACCATGCCAGACCTTCTTTTTTTCCTGATGCGACCATTGCCTTAAATGCGTTTTCCATTTCAACATACTTTTTTTCATTCATATAAAGCACACCAAGCATTCCTTTCGCAACCCAGTTCATTGATGATGCCTTTACAAGTGATACTTTAGCCTTGTCATTATCCCTTCTCATAAAGTGTATCATGCCTATCAAACCGTGGATCTGTCCGGTTATGAATGGACTTTTTTTACCCAGCGCAAGTCCGCTCTCGTATATCCTCAATGCCCTGTCGAATTTCTGGGCATAAAGGGCTTTCTGTGCCTTATCGTTAAGCAGACCAAGTTCTTTGGTCGCCTTTCTCATAAGTATGACGAATGCGGCGATCCCCGATAATACACCTATCAGTATTGAAAACGGCAGATTTGCTCCCACCAATAAATATAAGATCAGCGATATGGCCAGAAGTGTTGAAACAGATATTATTATATTACGCATAAACCGTTCATATCTCCTGTTTTATTTATGATATTTCTTGTTGTTTATGATTGTAAAAGCCCTGTAAATCTGTTCGGCGAGAAAAAGCCTTATTAGCTCATGCGTGGTTGTCATATCCGATAAAGACAGGCAGATATCCGCCTCTTTTTTCAGTTCGGGACATGTTCCGTTGGATCCTCCAACAATAAAAGCCGCTCCGGATGAGCCGGATGATTCTTTAAGTGATTTTATATAATCGCTGAACATTTCTGAATCCATTTTCCTGCCCCGGACATCAAGCAGAATCTTTTTGTATCCTGCAGGAACATTTTTTAGGAGCGCGGCACTCTCTTTAGCCACTGCATCCTTTTTTGCCTCATTCTCTTCTTTGAGATATTTTTCATCAACTGAAGCGTAAATACTCATTAGTTTTTTGTACCTCTCAACACCTTCAGCGATGAATTTTAGTTTAGTTTTACCGATCCCGAGTAAAAGGATCTTCAATTTTCTGTCCATTCTGCTTCGTCTTTGGCGAACCTGATCTTTTTCCGGTCCGTGCTTATAATGAAGTCATAGAACCTGACAATTTCGTTAATATCTTTTTTCGTAAGGTTTTTAACTGCATAGAATGAAGGGTACTTTTTTGAACTGTCTGCTATTGGTAATATTTTGTCTTTCAATTTTCCTTCCGGGGTCGTTAATTTTCCAAATGAAATTTAGCATTATTTTTCACTTTCCGCAAACAAAAAAAAGGCGAAATACCTTTTGTAATACGCCTTCTTTTTGCAAAATTCCGATTTTCTTTTTGAACAACTCCCGCTATTCGGCTGCAACTCTCATTCTGAGTTCTTCATCATCGATAACCACTCTTCTCATTTCATGAAGAGAATCTTTCATTTCTGCCGGTTCTTCAATACCTTCGACAGAAGAAATATGGACACCTCCGGTGGCAAAAGCATTGCCCTGCTCAGGACTCTCAATAATGCCTGTAGATGATATATAGAAAAATCCGACAACCACTGCTGCTATTCCTGCCGCATAATAGAAAGCTCTTGTGAAGAAAGGTGCCGAGTCTTTATCATTATGATGCATCGAAACCCTGATCTTCGCCCTGAGATTTTCATCAAAAGATTTAGAAACAGTAAGTCTTTCAGTATTTTTTATAATTCCGGAAACACTTTTTAAATCCCGGATCAGATCTGCACATTCCTCACATTCGTCTATATGAGTTTGCAGTTCGGAAGGGATTTCCGTAACCAGATCTACTTCCAACTCTGTGTTCTCTATCATTTTTTTGATCTTACAGCATTTTTCCATTTTTTGCCCCGTGGTATAGTGTTATTTCATTTTTTTTACATAGTCCGAAAGAGCATCTCTTAAATTAAGCCTTGCCCTGTTCAGTCTGGATTTTACTGTTCCCGTAGGTATTTGAAGGAGCGCCGCTATCTCTTCGTAGCTCATTTCGTCAATGTCTCTGAGAAGAACAATCTCTTTGAACTTTTCGTCAAGTTCATCTATTCTACTCATTATAATATCATTAAGTTCATTTTTTAATACAGGTTCGTCGGTTGATGAGTTTTTATCCTTTATTTCATAGTCAGTTTCACCATCTTTACCTGTTATTGAAAAGGCGTTCATTTTTGAAGATCTTGAAAGTGCTGTTTTAGCGAGATTGTTGGCGATCGTGTAAACCCATGTGGATACTTTTGCTATCTCTTTGTACTTGTCCTTGTTCACATAAACCCTGATAAAAGTGTCCTGAACAATATCTTCGGCGGACTCTCTGTCTTTCATATAGTAGAATATATGATTGAGGAGTTTGTTCTTGTAGCGGTCAACAAGTTCTTCATAGCAGGCCTCCTCTCCATTCTGAAACCTGAACATCAGCTCTTCGTCAGTTACTCTTTTAAATTCTATCATTCCCATTTTCACCAGTTTCCGTTTTTTAACTGTTTTTTAAAGTATTTTGTTCATCATTTTTCCGTATTCCTGTTTCGGGTTTTCTGTATGTGACAGTAAAGATCACAGACAGTATCACCTCTGCTATAGTATTGATTATCCTGTGTATCCACGGAAGTACCAGCGCAAACTCGATCGGAATAAATCTGCTCAGCCAGAAGGACATGGCACCCTCTCTTACTCCTATGCCCCCGGGCGCGAATACCGCCAAAATGCCTATTGTCCAGCTTAGCGGCAGGACATATAGAACTTCCGCATTCTGAGTGATAGAAAGATCCGTGTATGATTTAACGAGAAAAGCAAGGGAGATACTCATAAGCATCCAGTTTACTATCTGAAGCGACAGGTATATCATATACTCTCTTTTGCCTACACCCTGATCAATCTGATCCTTATTGATTTTTTTTAAGATGAAGTTTGAGGATCTGAAGATCAGCGAAGGGAACCATAGCATTAGTATGAAAATAATTATGAGTATCAGAGCTATGTGAAAATGATTCGGGAATTCCTCCGCACCGGTCTGAAGAGATATCAGTCCGAGACCCATAAAAAGCCCGAGCCCGTTAGATGTTATCTGAGAAAACAGTATGCTCTGAACTGCCTTGGACTTTGCAATACCCTCCCTTGCAGATAAATATATAAGCCCCGCAACCTGAAATACTTTGCCGGGAATGTATCTGCCGAGATTAGAAAGGAACCAGATACGCATAGCGGCGGGGGTTTTAATGGATTCCCCCAGTATTGATATCAGATATTTCCATACAAAAACAGGATAAATCAGAGCAACAAATATCATCACCACAGAGAAAAACAGGTATTTAGGATCATAATTCGTGTAGCTTACAGCTTTTATTCTGTCCAGATTTGAGTACACATTATTGAAAATAAACCAGATAACTGTTATGAAAAGAATCGTCTTAATAATATTTAATGTGATTTTCTTCATTTTCTTCCATGTTTATTAAAGCGGTTAAATATAATTCAAAATATGGTAAAACGCTAAGGATTTTTCATTCAGGACTGTATGGCCGCCTGTGCCCTTATAAGGTCATGCAGTGTAATTATTCCTGACGGTTTATTATTATCGTCAATAACGATCAGTACATTGAGTTCAGATTCAACAAACCTGTTCCCTACCTCATTCACCGTTTCGGTATCGGTACATGTTCCTGCATCAAAAATTTCGGGATCTGTACCGTTTTCAATTGATTTCAGAACTATTTTTCTTGTCGTCATACCTTTGATCTTTCCATTTATGATCACCGGTATTACCTTATACGGATATCTTTCTGTATAATTCTTCATTTCTGCTGTTTCAAGCGAAGACAAAAAAGTTATATTCGGATTCGCTATGGTCTTTATCTCAAGATTCCGCCACGATTTAAGGTCCACAGGCGGCCTTATTTTATGGAGTTCGTGGCCGTCCTGAACCAGTATTGAATCGTAGATATTCACTGGAGTGAATTTTAGTGAGATCATCTGGCTGATGATCATTCCCAGCATCAGACCCGGTACCATGTGGAACTGGTGCGTCATCTCGAATACTATAAGCACCGATGTCATCGGAGCGTTTATGAGCACGCCGAGAAAAGTGCTCATTCCGATTGCTGCGAGAACTATATGATCTTCAGGCGTGAGCGGTATCCACATCTCTGCTATGCCGCCGATGAAGAAACCTGTAAAACCGCCAATGAACAGAGACGGCGCGAAAATACCGCCGCAGCCTCCGAATCCGTAGCTGAACAGTGTTGCTAGAAGCTTGGCTCCTGCAAGTATTCCTGCTATCCTCCAGTTGATATTGTTGCTCATTGCAGATGAAAGTTCGTTATAACCCAGCCCGAATATGCCGAGGTTACCGGTGGAAAAAAATATTATATTACCGATAACCCACACCATCAGACCGCCTGCGACAGGCATGAGCCAGCCCGGCATTTTTTTCTGATTCAGAGTTCTCCGGCGAAGCAGCATTAGATTTTTCTGGAAAGCTACGCTTAAGAATGAGGAAATCACTGCCACGACAGGAACTATCGCATAATGGAACCAGGATATGTCACCGACCGAAGGAAGCGAAAAGGCCGGCTGCCTGCCCATTACAGCAAATACAACGAATGCGCCGATAACGGAGGAAAGTACAACCTTACCGAGATAACGGTTGTTAAATTCGCCGATTATTTCCTCTATCACGAAAGTTATCGCCGCGAGAGGGGTGTTGAAAGCGGCAGCAAGCCCCGCGGAAGCTCCGATCAGACTTGCCGCTCGTTTGTTCCTGGCATCGCCGCCCAGGTAAGTATCAAGGTTCGTCGCTATACCGCTTCCGATATAGACCGAAGGACCCTCTCTGCCCAGGCTGTTTCCTCCGACGATACTGAAAATTCCGGCGAAGAATTTTATTATGACAGAACGGAAAGATATTATACCCATATCTTTCCAGTATGATGCCTTAACCTGAGGAATACCGCTTCCTGCAGTTTCGGGCGCATATTTATACATAAGAAGACCGGATATCAGCGAACACACTGAAATAAGAATAAAACTTGCTGTTATGAAATATAACGCTGAACCTTCTGCGAATTTTTCATAAGTGTGACTGAATCCTTTTTTTAAAAGATACATAAAAAATACAGCAGAAAATGCGGAAAAGATGCTCAGTATTATTGTTGTTATGACCGGTCTTATGTTGCCGGGGGCTTTTTTTAGAATCCCGGAAAGATATGATCTTGACTGCATGTTCATTTTTCCGCCACGGTAAGGATGCGGATTATTTCTTCCCATGTTGAAGCAGTGTGATCGGCAGTCGTTATTTTTTCGTCATCGCTACGGAAGCCTGTGAACAAAACAGATCTCATTCCCGCTGATCTGGCTCCGGCGATATCCTTGGCCTCCCTGTCACCGATATGGATCATTTCGGAAAAATCGCATCCTGTTACTTCTGACGCTTTTTCAAAAGCCCTCCGGTCAGGTTTGGCAAAGCCCGTCTCGTCTGAAAAAACGCCGTATTTAAAGCAGTCAAGAAGACCGACTCTTTGGAGGGCTTTTCTGATCTCCCTGCCCGGCTCGAAACCGGTATCTGAAATAATCACCAGATTATACTCTGACGACAGGTATTTTAGTGTTTCTGATATCTCCGGTTTAAGATCAAAATAATTTCGGGTAACCAGAGTTTCGTTATAGGTTACTAGTTCGTCAAAATCATATCTTTCGAGCCTGAAAGATAATATTTTTTCCACATGCCTGAACATTTCGGGAGTCGTCGGAGTCCGTGCATCATTGTGCCATATATCCTCAAAATGTTCATAGACCGACTTCATCAGATCAAAGGACTTTTTATAGTCAATACCATAATTTTTATATATTTCGAAAGAATGACCGACCCTCTCTTTAAAGATCTCGTCAGTGAAGGGGTACGGAGCGATCGTATCCCAGAAATCAACAGTAACGGTTTTTACAGGCATTTTTAACCTTTCTGAAATTTTCAGCAAAATATATATAAAAAATCATTGAGTATCAAGCATACATTTTTCCTTGCGATTGTTTTTTATTTATCATAAATTTTCCGAAAAACGGAAAAGCAAGATGAACGAAAAAATATTTCACATAGGGATCGATCTTCACGGAACACTTATCACAAACGATGAGTTTTTATCCAAAGGATCGGAAAGTGAGCTTGTTGAAGTCTTAGAGTCCAAACCCGAAAATGCAAAACTTTATATTTGTACAGGGAACGACCTTTCATTTATCAAAAGAAAGATCCCGGGTATACTTCCGTATTTTGATGGTGCCGTGCTTGAAACCGGGTGTGTAATATCCGAAGATCTTGATACAGAAGAGATCATCGTTCCCGAAACGATAGTAAAACAGATAAAAGAGCTTGAGCTTACCCTGATCGACTGTGACTATCCTGAGGTTTACAAGTTTGCGAGGAGGCTTTCCAGTATCAGCATGTTCACCAGGCACGGAATGTCCCTTGAGGATTTCTTCGGAAAGATATCGGAGGAGTTGAAGTATATTGACTATGCCAGAGTGACTAGATCAAGTGTGGCAGTTGACATTATCCCTTCCAAACATGACAAGTATAACGGACTGGAGTTCTTTGCAAGATCCAACGGGATCATAGTCGCGATTGCAGATTCATTAAACGATATTGAATGGCTGAAAAAGGCCGACTATTCTTTCATGCCTTCGAACGCCGATCCTGCCGCCGTTGAACAGCTTTGTCCCATGCGCAGGCGAAAAGTTCTTGGCGATGATTTTGACATCAAAAGTTTTTATATCAGCGACAGAAAAGAAACATTCGGAGTGACAGATATTCTGAAATTTATTTTCAAAAATGCCTGATCACAATATCATTTACCTGATATAGTAATACCTCCGACCTTCATCCAGGGATATTTTGAAAAACCGAAATCAGTTACTTCCTCTGACAGGTCTATGATGTTGTTAATCATTTTTATCAGATTTCCTGTAACCATTATTTCATTTACCGGATACCTGATCTCTCCGTCCTCTATATAATAACTGTTCTTCGCTATTCCTGAGAAGTCACCGTTATCATTCGGATTTCCGCCGGAGAATCTGCACAGAAGTATTCCTTTCTTAGTGCTTTTTATCATCTCATCCAGTTTTTTACTGCCTCCGTCTATTGAAATATTCGATCCGTCTGTCTTCGATCTTTCGAGACCTGTTTTTCTGGATCCGAAAAGAGTAAGCATGTTAGACCTTAAAACTCCTTTTTCTATGAGAGTAACATTCTCATTTTTATAGCCGTCAGCTGAGAAAAAGCTTTTTGTGGCGAAATCTTCAGATACCGGTTCTGACCTGACAGTCAGTTTATCGTCCGCTATCTTTGTACCGAGTTTGTCTTTGAACAACGATGTTTTAGTAATATGAGCATAATCCTGAAGATGCCTCAGTACAGGATCTGTCATTGAACCAAGACATTCGGGGGTAATGATCACTTCACCCACAAATTTTTGATCAAAAGGCCGGGCATTTATTTCGTCACGGCTGTGTTCCAGTAGAAGTTTGAGGTTAACGGCATTTATAAACGGCTCTTCAAGATCGTTCATAAGTTTGTAAGTATAATTGAATGATGATGTTTTTTCGCCTTCTTTTGAACTGAACATTACCATGAACTGATAATATCCGGTCGTTTCCTGATAGTCAACACCGTTGGAATTTTTTATAAGAACAGATTTTTTATTATAGGAAACTCCGCCTTCTCTAAGTTGAGTCAGGGGATAAGTTTTTTTCGCGTATTCGAGAAATTCCTTCATCCTGTCATACATTCTTTCATTGTCGGCTTCCATAGGACCTGCGCAAAATTCTTCAGCAGGCTGGAACTCACTGATCTCATTCGCAGGCTCATCATTTGATGATTCTGCAAGCGCGACAGTGTCTTTAACGGCTTTATGAACAGAATCGTCATCTGTCTTATTTATAGAACTGGCTCCTTTTTTACCCCCTTTTATAGCGGTAAGTTGAAGGCTTGAATTGAAAGTTGTCCTGAATAAGCTTATTTCACCGTTATTAAAATACAGCTCTCTGACCTCTGTATCACTTATAAGAACTTTGGACTTATCCATTCCTTTAGACTTAAACTCGGAAATACATTTATCAGCTATCTCTCTGTTAGTCATAATTATTTACCCCCGATATTTACTTTACATTTAATTGCAGGTCCGCCTGCTCCGACCGGCATAGGCTGTTTTTTTCCGCACATTCCGGTACACTCCCACACCATCGCATCAGAGACCATGGTAACACTTTTGAGCACATCGATTGCGACACCCGAAATTGTCGTATCCTTGATAGCTTTTCCCAATTTGCCGTTTTTTATCTCGTAACCCATAGTGATCGCGAACATGAATTCACTTGTCGCATCCGCCTGCCCGTTTCCTGATTGAATAAGATAATAACCGTCCTCAATAGAAGCTATCATATCCTCAAGTTTGCTTGAGCCCGGAAGTATTGCTGTATTCCTCATTCTTATAAGAGGTTCATCTGAAAAATCGAATGCCCTTGCGTTGCCCGTAAGTTTGTGGCCGAAATGCAGAGCCGATTCCTTATTGTGCATATATCCTTTAAGAATACCCCTGTCTATAATGACCGCATCTTCAGCTTCTGTGCCTTCATCGTCAATATAAACCGGGACCGGACAGGTTTTTTCATTATATGTATGTGCAAAGTCAATAAGCGTTATCAGCGGGCTTGCAATATCTTTGCTCAGCAGGTCACCGGCGACACTGCCGCCCTGTACCAGATCTGCTTCAGTCGTATGACCTATCGCCTCATGCGCCAGTATTCCCGACACATTAGCATCAAGTATAACATCTTTGAGTCCGGCTTCAGCGTAAACTCCGTTTGTTTTTTCAATAAGGTTTCTATAGGCCCCGTCTATATCTTCGTAAAGATCCTCTGGAGAGCTGAATACATCCTCGAACTGACCTCTGTCGCCGAATATCTTAAAAAGCTCATAGTTTTCTCCGTTTACAGCCTTGCTCAGAACAGCGTAAATGTGGTATTTCGGATTCATGGAGTATGAATTCGAACCATCTGAGGTTATAATATTCTTCTCCATTTCAAACCCTGATATAACGAGGGTCCTGGATGTCAGGTCCGGGTACTTTCCGGCAATATAATCATCCAGATTTTTCAGGAATGATATTTTTTCCTTTGTGCCCGTATTTGGTTTTTCAGAATAAAAACTCTTTTCTGCTTCAGACGGTCTTGAATCGAACTTCATATTATTCTTGATCTGTTTCGATCCAAGAAAAGTTGCGTTTTCCGTAGCAGCCAGAATGACTTTTTCGATTGACTCGTCCGAGATAACCGGATTTGACGCAAAACCCCAGTTGCCGTTCTTGTTGACCCTTGCCGAGACACCGCTTTTAACGGATGTTGAGTTCCCCATTACATTTCCGTTTACAAGGGTAATGTTCGTACTCCTGTTTTCCTGAACTCTCAGTTCAGTATATTCACTGAACTCTCTTTTAAAACTGCTCAGATCGTATTTAAGCATACTTTCTCCTGTATTTCAATTATTTCAAATCAGTTCACGGAATATAATAAAATATAACAAATAATGTAACATTTTTTATTTGCTTTTTACTTCGCTAATATCTATATTTCCTTTTCGCAGTTCAATTTGTGTCGCGTTAAAGGAGGTGAAACTTAGTGATACACATTAAAGTAAGAGACGGGGAGCATTTCGAAAAAGCCCTTAAAAGATTTTCGAAAACATTTGAAAAGAGCGGAGTACTTGCCGAACTCAGAAACAGACAGAGATACGACAAGCCCACATGGGTTAACAGGCGTGAAAAGATCCAGGCTGTAAGAAAACAGCAGAGGATCCAGAGACTTCAGAACAGAGGATAACAACAATTCCTTAGGATATTTTATTCCCTATAAAAAAGAGTGACAATTCACTCTTTTTTTATTATATTCACATCTGAATAAAATAAAAGAGGCTTTTTATGAACTTTATAGATATTTTCGTATTGGCTGTTCTGGGTCTGTTTGCTTTTGCCGGGTTCAGGAAAGGTTTCGTAAATCAGCTTTTTCATGCATCGGGAATATTCTGTGCGTTCTACTTTAATACCCCGGTAAGCAATTTTATTGCGGAAAGATTATCTTCCAAACCGGAGGGAATTATACTATTTCTTGTCGGTGTTTCCGCATTTTTCCTGATTTTTGCCGTCTTTTTTATAACAGGGCATATCTTCAGCAGATTTTTTAATTTCATTCTCACATCTCTCCCCAACAGGGTGGCGGGAGTTGTTTTCGGTGCACTTAAAGGTTTTATGGTAGTCACAATAATTATGCTTATGATCAGATCTTTTGGAGGCGACGGCTTCTTAAAAAGATATGTAACACCGGACAAACAAACTGACAGGTTAATAGAATACGGATCAAATAGATTGCTGGGTCATTCAAAACCGGAATCGGATTATAGCGATAAAGACGGCGAATATTACGGATCTGAAGGAGCCGGGATATACTCGAGACTGGGATACGGCGCATACAGGATATCCACACTTATGGATCCTTTTATAGACAATCTGAAATTTCTTTTCAAAGAAAAATATGAACAGGTCATAGAAGAAAAGATGATTCCGCCTGCAGATATAATAAAAGAACAAATACCATAAAGGAAGCATTTTGGAAACTAATTATTCAAAAAGACTTTTAAAACTATTGGAACTCTCAAAAGAGATAACTCTGCTTTCCGGTCACGACACAGTATATCCGACCCATATAGCTCTTGCTCTCGTAAGGATGAGTGAAGGTTCGGCCTTTGATATACTGGAGAAACTGGGATGCGATAATACAGCTGTTTACCGCGATCTGGAGGGAGGACTTTCCGGAAACAGAAGTATTATAAAACTCGGTTTCATACCTGTCAGTCATGAAAGTGACAGAATTCTTGCTCAGGCTGACCTGGAAGCAAAATCTCTGAACCATACCCGAACAGGAACAGAACATCTCCTTCTTGCGATAACTAAAGCAGTAAACACATATCCTGAAAGAATATTGAGGTTTCACGGTGTAACATATCAGAAGGTCAAACAAATGATCACAACCGGTTCAGTTTCAAAACCGGGCAGAATGCTTTATGACAATAAAATGGAACAGCAGGAATTTTCGATCGAATCTTTTTCTCATGATATAACACAGATGGCCAAAGAAGGAAAACTGGATCCTGTTATAGGAAGAAGTGAAGAAACTGAAAGAATCATACAGATAATATCAAGAAGAAAAAAGAATAACCCGATTCTTATTGGCGAACCGGGAACAGGAAAAACCGCTATCGTTGAAGGACTCGCAATCAATATTGCGCAAAAAAAGGTTCCGGGAACTTTGACAGGAAAAAGAATACTCGGGCTGGATATGGGACTGTTGATAGCGGGCACAAAATATAGAGGACAGTTCGAAGAGAGAATAAAAGCTGTAATCAAAGAAGTGGAGAATGATAAAAATACGATTCTCTTCCTTGATGAAATTCACACTATAGTCGGTGCAGGGAGTACTACCGGATCCATGGACGCTTCAAATATGTTCAAACCGGCTCTTGCAAGAGGTGAGATACAGTGCATAGGCGCTACTACTCTTGACGAATACCGAACTACCATAGAAAAAGACGGAGCTCTGGAAAGAAGGTTCCAGAAGCTGATAGTAAAGGCGCCTTCCGTACCGGAAACCTATGAGATACTAAAGGGTCTGCAGCCAAAGTACGAATCGCATCACAAAGTAAAATATTCCGATGAAAGCTTAATCGCTGCAGCTGAGCTTAGCGAAAGATATATTACTGACAGGTTTTTGCCTGATAAAGCGATTGATGTTATTGATGAGGCCGGATCAAAAAAACATCTCTCGGTAAAAGTACCCTCGAAGATCACAGAACTTGAAAAGCTTATCGAAAAATTAAACAAAGAGAACAGATCAAACATTGAAAAACAGTTGTTCGAAAAAGCGGCGGTCCTTAGAGACAAAACAGATGATTTGAAGAAAAAACTGGAAAAAGCAAGAGATGAGTGGGGCAAAAAAACCGCAAACAGATTTTTGAACATAACTGTTGACAATATAAGAGATATTATTTCGATGATGACATCTATCCCTATATCTAAACTTGAGGTTTCAGAAAGCAACAGACTGAAAAGAATAGGCAGAACCATAGCAAAAAAAGTCATAGATCAGGACCATGCACTCGAATCGGTTATACGAAGAGTAAAAAGATCAAGAACGGGGTTTAAAGATCCTAAAAGACCCATCGGTTCATTTATGTTCCTTGGACCTACCGGCGTAGGTAAGACCGAACTCGCAAAAGTGTTGGCTGAAGAATTGTTCGGTAACAGAAATTCTCTTATCAAGATAGACATGAGCGAGTATATGGAAAAATTCAATGTATCGAGGATGATCGGCTCTCCTCCGGGTTATGTAGGATACGAAGAGGGAGGACAGTTAAGTGAGAGAGTTCGAAGAAACCCGTACTCCGTAGTTCTTTTTGATGAGATAGAAAAAGCACACCCCGATGTTTTCGGTATGCTGCTCCAGGTACTTGATGAAGGGACGCTTACTGACGGAAGCGGCCGAAAGGTGGATTTTAAAAATACGATCATAATTTTTACATCCAATATCGGTACCAAGACACTCAACGGATCGGACATGATAGGATTCGGAAATAAAACGAGTCTGGAAGAAAAAGAAGTCAGAATGAAAGAATCTGTCAGAAAATCAGCGGAAAAAAATTTTAAACCTGAATTTTTAAACAGAATAGATGAAATCACTGTTTTTAATCATCTTTCCAAAAAAGCAGTACTCCGTATCATAAATAACCTTATAGAAGAAACCCGCGAGAAGCTTTTAAAGATCGATATCGGCCTTTCTGTCACACCTAAAATCAAAAATCATATATATGAAGAGTATTTCGATACCGAAAGCGGAGCCAGACCGCTTAAAAGGGCTGTTGAGAATCTGATTGAAGATCCGATATCGGAAAAAATCATTTCGGGAGATTTAAAATACGGAGATTCAGTTCGGGTATCTTTGTCAAAAAATCGTATAACATATCACAAATCTGATAATTATGCCGCAAGTTACACAAAATAGACATACCTCTTTGTGAACAAATTGTCTATAACGGGCAGGCAGTTTATAAATTTTTCTTATTTTTTGCTTGACAGATTAAAAGGCCTAACTTTTATCTAACACGAACTGATTGTAGAAATACTGTGAATAAGTCTGTGAAAATTATGCGTTTTGCTTCCTTTCAGACTTAAAAATGCCGCTGTAATTCCTTCCGTAACTGCCTTTTGGGGTTTTAACGACAAGTACTGTAGATCTGTCAACAACTATCTTGGTCTGAAGGAATCTGACGGCGTCGGAATCTGATTTGGCTTTATAGATCCTGAAAGTATAATTCGATCCCCGTTTAACCGCCGTTTCCTCTTTAATGAACTCGACCTCGGGAGCCTTTTGGGTATTTGGTGCTTTTTTCTCTTCGGTCGTTATCTTACCCGGCCTTTTATGTGCTGATATTTTCAGAACATGAAATGGACTTTCCGAGGGCTGGGGTTTTTTGGAATTGATCTTTTTGCCGTTGTTGAGCTCAAACGACTTTTCTGCCCTTTCAAACAGTTTAATGCCGAGAACTTTACCTGACAGGATAACCTCGTATTTACCGCTTTCAAGAGGATAATAGCCGAAAGTCAGATGTTCCAGACATATAAGCTCGCCGCTGTCTTCAGCTATCTTGATACAGTCAAGGTTCATTAAAGCCCTTACTGCGTCAGTTCCGTCCTCAAACTCATAAAGCAGGAAAGGTTCGAACTTCTTCAGTCTGTTCCTGAGCATCCAGTAGTCGGTAGCCTGCTCAACTGTGTTCTGAAGCTTACCTTTATTGTCGGATTGCTTAAATCCTTTTCCCGTGAACTTAGAAAGAATATTCATATGCCTCTACAGCTCCTTCTCCATCTTCACATGTTCTATTCCTGCCTCCATAAAAGTTTCTCCGACAGGTCTGTAACCAAGCCTTTTGTAAAACAACTCTGCATGACACTGTGAGTTCAGATAAACCGATCTTAACTTAATTTCTTTTGCCGCTTCTTCAAGTTTTTTTATGATCATTGTTCCGAATCCTTTTCCCCTGAATTCTTGAAGAACAGCTACTCTTCCAATATGTCCGTCATTCTGGATTCTTCCTGTTCCGACGGGTTTTCCGTCTATGCTCAAAAGAACATGAGTGCAATCCGGGTCCAGACCGTCGGTTTCTATCTCTTCTGGTACATTCTGCCCCCTGACAAAAACTTCATATCTGATTTTTTTTATCTTGTCTTCAGTTTCAGAATAGGGAGTTATTTCAACATTTATCATTTTTTTCCCGGTTTAAATATTCCTTTGTAAATCTTTCCAAAGCTGCCTTCGGGTGTTTTGATAATATATATTTGTGAATCATTAATGCATACTCTTCTGAATTATATACAAAAAATATTCCGATATCAAATGTTTTTTGTTAATAATTTACAAAAAAAAGCTTATCTTTACCGTTTGACAAATCATTTAATGCAAAACAGTTAAAATGACAGAACAGACACCTTCACTAAAATACCTTTACAAAAAGATAAAAAACGATATTGAAAAAAGGCTTGACGAGTTTTCGGATAATTTTGAGAAAATGGATAACGATGACCTGTTCGCCGAACTTTCCTTCTGTACTTTTACGCCTCAATCGAAGGCAAAATCCTGCTGGAAATGCATCGAACACCTCAAATCAACCCGGCTTCTTTATACAGCAGAGGCTGAAGAACTCAAATGCAATATTACAGGCGTGAGGTTCCACAACAACAAGAGCGGTTATGTGGTAAAGAACCGTGAACTTGTAATGAAAATGGATCTCAAGAAATTCATAGTTGATAATGTTCCCGATATAAAGAAGCTTAGAAAGTGGCTCGTTGAGAACATAAAGGGATACAGCTTTAAGGAAGCGAGTCACTTCTTAAGAAATATCGGTTACGGTTCAGATATCGCTATACTTGACAGGCATATTCTAAAAAATCTTGTCCTTTTCGGAGTTATACCCGAAATACCAAAAACGATAAATGAAAAAATCTACCTTGAGATCGAGGATAAGATGACGGAATTTTCAGAAAAGATCAAAATTCCCATGCACCATCTCGACATACTTCTGTGGTACAAACAAACTGGTGAAATATTCAAGTAAGAACAAAAAAAGGAGTTGCAAAATGATCAAAGTAAACGGAAAAGTCATAACTGAAAAAGATTTTGATATGGCGTGCGAGGAAAAAAAACATGTTCTGAGAAAACAGGAACTGGATAAAAACGAAATCGAAGAAACCGTCAACATACTGACCGATGCTACGCTGATGCTCGAGGTTGCTGAACAGGAAAATATCGAAACCGATCCTGAAGAAATGAACGCAACAATTGAAAAGATAAAGAAAAATTTTAAGACTGAAGAAGATTTTAAAAATGCACTTTCCAAAACAGGTGATGACGAGAACACTTTGAAGGAAAGAATAATCAAAAATCTTAAACTGCGGAATTTTGTTCAAAAAAAGTTCTTTGAAAACACAACTGTTTCCGATGATGATCTAAAAAAATACTATGAAGAGTATCCTGAAAGATTCATAAAGAGAGAAGAGATCAGAGCTTCTCATATCCTTTTCGGAGAAGACGATAAAGAAACTGCTCTGAATATCCACGAAAAACTTACTGAAAACAAAGGCGATTTTGAAGAACATGCAAAAACACACTCTATATGCCCGAGCGGAAGAGAGGGAGGGGATCTTGGATTTTTCGACAGGGGAAAAATGGTTCCTGAATTCGAACAGGCAGCTTTCGGCACTCCACTAGGACAGATAGCGGATCTTGTTCAGACACAGTTCGGCTATCACATAATAAAAGTAACTGATAAAAAAGAAGCCGGAAAATATGAATTCGACGATATAAAAGAATCTCTTAAACAAAGTATGATAAACACTATAGTTAATCATAAGATCGGTAAGTACGCGAAAGAATTAAGAGAAAAGGCCGACATAGTTATTGACAGAGATCTTCTCTCACAAAAAATGCCTAAATAAAAAAGCCTCCGGGCGGAGCAATAAAATGAAAAACAAATCTTCAAAGGAAAAAACCTACACCGGAACTATTCAGTTAAGAAAAAACGGTAACGGCAGGGTCACATCTAATGAAATAGAGGGAAATATTTTTATCCCGCGCATATATGCCAACGACGCGTATGACGGTGATGAAGTTGAATTTGCTCTTATAAGGACCCCGAAATTTTATGATATCGAAGGCAAAGTAATAAGGATTTTAAAAAGAGAGAACACGGAATTTGTCGGAATAATAAAACATATAAATAACATGCTCTATGCTGTATGTGATAACGGTCTGAAAGTAAAACTGAACAAAAAAAAGACTGAAAAAAAATGGCGCGAACTTGAAGACGGTACGATTGTGGTGATTGATGTTGATGATTGGAAAGATCAGGTCAATGCGCATGTAATTGAAGTATTGGGAAGCAAAGAGGACCCTCATGTTTCTCTAATGGCAATCGCCAGAAAACACGGTTTTAAAGATGCGTTCCCGAAAGAAGTTGAAGAGGCTCTTAACGGCTATACGCAGGAATTCGTCACCCACAAGATACCTGACAGAACAGACATCAGACATGAAAAAGTGTTTACTATAGATCCAAAAGACGCCAAGGATTTCGATGATGCGATTTCCATCAAAAAACTGGACGACGGCTCGTATGATTTAGGTGTGCATATTGCCGATGTGTCTTCATACATAACCGAAGGCAGTGCGCTCGATATTGAAGCCGCGTCAAGAGGCACATCGCTCTATCTCCCCTCCTCGGTAATTCCGATGCTTCCGCGAAAACTCTCAAATTATCTTTGCAGTCTTAATCCTGAAGTAGAAAGACTTGCCTTCTCGTGCTTTATGCGTATCTCAAAAGAAGGTGAGATTTCAAATTATCATTTTAAAGAAACTGTGATCAGATCAGATTTCCGGTTTGACTACAAAGAATTCCAAAATGTCATAGATCGTGCTCTGAATTCTGAAGAAACCGATCCGAAGTATGAAGATTTTTTAAAAGAAGCTGTCTGGAGTAAGGAACTGAAAGATATATTGAGGGAAAAAAGATTCAGAGAGGGAGGCATAGAGTTCGATCTTCCTGAAATAAAGGTCGTTGTTGATGAGGACGGAAAGACAGTTGATATACACAGATATGAGCTGTTTGAGGCAAACAATATAATTGAAGATTTTATGCTTGCAGCAAACAGATGTGCCGCACATTTTCTTCATTCAAAAGAAAATAAGCTGCCCGGTGTTTACAGGATACACGACAGGCCGTCACAGGATAAGGTGTCTGACTTTTTCGAAGAGCTTGAAGCTAACGGAATAACTCCGCCTCCGACTAACGATCCGACGGATCATTTTTATATGCAAAAACTCCTTTCAGTTATAAAAGATTCACCAAGCGGAGATTATTTGGCCAACAGTTTTCTCAGAACCATGATGAAAGCAAAATATTCTACCGACAATATAGGCCATTACGGGCTGGCTTTCGACCTTTATACTCATTTTACATCTCCAATCAGAAGATACCCCGACCTGATGGTACACAGGCTGATAAAAAAACACATCAAAAGACTTTCTGTAAACAAAGCCAGAGACAATAAAAAATTCATTCAGTCTTTATGCATGCAGTGTTCAGACCGGGAAATAAAGGCTATAAAAGCCGAATATGAGGCAAGAGATCTGAAAATAATTGAATTTATGACAGATAAGGTCGGTAAAAAATACTGCGCTACAGTAGTTACCGTTATGCCTTACGGTGTGTATGTAAGAATGCATGATTGGCCTGTGGAGGGTCTGGTAAGATCAAGAGACCAGAAAAATGACCATTACGAATATGACGATAAGAAAAAAATCTTCAAAGGCCGCAGAACAGGAGAAGAACTTTTTGTCGGTAAAGAGTTAAATGTCATTCTAAAAGGCGTAAACGAAGAGCTTTTAACACTGGATTTTGACCTGGTTAAGTAGAACATTATACTGAAGTTCTTCTCTTAAGGATATTGAAGCTTGTTCCCGAAACCTTCTTTAGCAGCACTGTTGTCCCATACTTCTTTTATATTGAAAACATAGGCAGGGTAAAGATCGTTTCTGCTTTTGTCCGGTCCGTGATAAACATCGTGCTGGGCATTTATGAACATCTGGTATATTTCTCTTTTGCCCGATATGTTCTCATCATGGATATCTATACTGCCCCTCAATTCATATGAGGTAGATGGAGGCTGATAAAAAAGAAGGGTCGCTTCAGGATTAGAGCGGTAGTTATTCCAGCTGTGTTTCTTTGCCATTTCGAGGCTCCCAAAGCGCGTGAAGTCCAGGCGGCTAAGCAGTTCCGGTGCGTAAAAATGATTCGCCAGCACGGCCAGTCCCCGTAAGGAATAGCTGTTGTCAGAAGGATCGTAGCTGTCTATGTGCTTCAGGTATATTTTGAGAATTTCTTCAAGATACTCCTGTTTCGGTAAAAGTCCGATCCCTTTAATACTTGCGTTGAGACCGTCAGGCCCGTGAGAGACGAAAGCGGGCGTATGAGAGCAGAAACTTAGAAAAATTTTCTCTTTTGGTATCTCTTCACCGGCAAGAAGGCGGTTCACGATATCTGCTCTCGTCTTGTATGCCCAATAAAAAAAACTGTCTGCAGACCTCATATTATATGTCGAACCTGTCTGCGTTCATCACTTTATTCCATGCCGCAATAAAATCATTAATAAATTTCTGTTCAGAATCTTCGCTTGCATATACTTCGGAGATCGCCCTGAGCTGTGAGTTTGACCCGAATATAAGATCCGTGCGTGTTGCAGTCCATCTGATCTCTCCGGTTTTGCGATCGAAGCCCCGGAAAATATCGTTTTCATCTGAAACGGCTTTCCACACAGTGTCCATATCGAGGAGATTTATAAAGAAATCATTCGTAAGTACTCCGGGTCTTTCTGTGAATACTCCGTTTTGAGAGTTTTTATAATTGATATTAAGCACTCTGAGACCTCCGACAAGAACAGTCATTTCCGGAGCACTGAGCGTCAGGAGCTGTGCACGATCAATAAGCAGTTCTTCCGCCGGAACAGAATATTTTGATTTCGCGTAATTTCTGAAACCGTCTGCTTCCGGTTCTAGAAGAGCGAAAGATTCAGCATCGGTCTGCCCCTGTGATGCATCCGTGCGCCCCGGTGTGAAAGGAACTTTTGCTTTGAATCCTGCATTCTCTGCCGCTTTTTCAACAGCTGTGGCTCCGGCCAGGACTATAAGATCGGCAATAGATACCTTTTTACCTCCGGGCGCTGAATTATTGAATTCTTTTTGGATCCGCTCCAGTACCTCCAGCACCTTCTTAAGTCTCTCCGGCTCATTTATCTCCCAGTCTTTCTGAGGAGCGAGCCTGATGCGCGCGCCGTTAGCGCCTCCCCTATTGTCAGATCCTCGGAATGTGGAAGCGGATGCCCATGCTGTTGCTGCGAGTTCGGATACGCTCAGTCCGGATGCGAGAACAGTGTTTTTGAGGTTCGCCTGTTCATTCTCATCTATAAGCGGATGATCTGCCTTAGGTACGGGATCCTGCCAGATAAGCTCTTCTGCCGGAACTTCCGGACCCAGATACCGGCTGAGAGGCCCCATGTCGCGGTGAGTCAGTTTGTACCATGCCCGGGCAAAGGCGTCGGCGAAAGCTTCAGGATCTTTATGGAAACGCCTGGCTATCGGTTCATATATCGGATCGAAACGCAGAGAAAGATCGGCGGTAGTCATCATCGGCCTGAATTTCTTTTTCGTATCGTGTGCTCCTGCCACCATATGATCTTCTTTTACATCTTTCGCCAGCCACTGATACGCTCCGGCAGGACTTTTTACGAGCTCCCATTCATATCCGAAAAGCATATCGAGATAGCTGTTGTCCCATTTTGTAGGAGTGGGATTCCATGCGCCTTCTATGCCGCTTGTGATAGTATCGTCGCCCTTGCCGGATCTGAGTTTGTTGAACCAGCCGAGACCCTGATCTTCGATCGGCGCGGCTTCCGGTTCAGGCCCGACAAGTTTGGGGTCTCCCGCACCGTGAGCTTTACCAAAGGTATGTCCGCCGGCGACAAGAGCTACTGTTTCCTCGTCATTCATTCCCATTCTGCCGAATGTAACTCTGACATCTTTGCCTGATGCTACAGGATCAGGTTTTCCGTCCGGGCCTTCTGGATTTACATATATGAGCCCCATTTGAACTGCTGCCAGCGGATTTTCAAGCTCGCGTTCTCCTGTATAGCGTTTTTCACCCAGCCATTTATCTTCATTACCCCAGTAAATATCTTCCTCGGGCTGCCAGATATCTTCACGGCCGCCGCCAAAACCGAAAGTCTTGAATCCCATAGATTCAAGAGCACAGTTGCCTGCAAGGATCATAAGGTCTGCCCATGATATGCGCCTGCCGTATTTTTTCTTAATTGACCAGAGAAGTCTTCGGGCTTTGTCGAGATTGGCATTATCCGGCCAGCTGTTTATAGGGGCAAACCTCTGGTTACCTGTGCCGCCTCCACCGCGTCCGTCTGCTGTACGGTAAGTTCCGGCACTGTGCCAGGCCATACGGATGAATAAACCTCCGTAGTGACCATAGTCCGCCGGCCACCACTCCTTCGAATCTGTCATAAGTGCGTATAGATCTTTTTTAAGTGCGAAGTAGTCGAGCTTTTTAAATTCTTCCGCATACTTGAATTCTTCCCCCATCGGATTAGAAGCGGGTGCGTGCTGGTGAAGTATCCCGAGGTTAAGATAATTCGGCCACCAGTCTTTGTTCATCCTTCCGCGGAAAGTCGTTTTTTTTGCCGTTTTTCCTGTTACAGGACATTTTATTTCATCTGTCATGATATTCCCTCCTTGTTATTTATTGTCAATATAATATAATAAATACCGTTTTCAAATAAAAAGATTGACTTTTTTGCTTTTTTCCCTTTTAATCCTTCAAAATACGGAGAGATAAAAGTTAACGGAGGAATTCACCATGTCGGACAAAAAACAGACAGAAACAACAAAAGAAATGTGCTTAGAATTCAGAAACATCCTAAAAACGGGTTTTGCAAGACTTGATGAACATATTTCGGATCAGCAACTTGGCACAGAAGTTCCACCCATGCAGAAAGACATACACCCGGACGCAGAGATCATCAAACTTCCCCCTCCGGAAAAAGTCGAACTCAAAGAGAATAACATCTTTAATATCATAAAAGACAGGATCAGCCACAGAAAATTTAAAGACGAATCAATTTCGCTTGATGAACTCTCTTACCTGATTTGGGCAACTCAGGGCGTAAAAGAGCTTATAAGAGACAATAAATTTTCCAAAAGGACCGTTCCGTCCGGCGGATCGAGACATCCTTTCGAGACTTATCTTGCTGTTTTCGATGTCGAAGGACTAAAAGAGGGCATTTACAGATATATTCTGCTCGGTCATAAACTCGTTTTTGAAAAAAGCGTAAACGGACTTAAGGAAAAATGCATAGAGGCTACGCTGGGACAAAGATTTGCAGCAGAATGCGCAGTAACCTTTTTCTGGTCTGTGATCCCCTACAGGACAGAGTGGCGCTACACGGTCGAATCGAAAAAGATCATACTTCAGGACAGCGGACACCTGTGCCAAAATCTCTACCTCGCCTGTGGATCAATAGGTTGCGGCACCTGCGCAATAGGCGCTTATGACCAGACAATGTGCGATGAGCTGATCGGCCTCGACGGGAATGATGAATTCATAATTTACATTTCGCCGGTCGGAAGGATCTAAGATCATTTACCAAGCCTGCCCAGCATTTCGACTGCCTCCACATCCATTTTCGAGAATCCGAACCATTTCTTGCCGAGATCTTTCAGAGAAGCACCAAAGTGATATATTACTTTCTCGTCAATAACGATAAACCGATCGTGCGAACCGTCAAACTCCATAACTTCGACCGGCT
>SLFX01000110.1 GCA_007124045.1 Candidatus Delongbacteria bacterium
ATTTCAGCTTGAAAAAGAATCTTTAATAGAGCTTTTGATATACAACTGGGGTTTTGGCAGCAAGAAGGAAGGTCGTTCTGTTGAAATGACGCATTAAAGTGCTCATAATTCTTTTTTACTCTTTAGAGAATATCAGATTTATTGCGTACAGGGGAATAGAAATAACTTTGTCCATTGTTTCGTACCGGCTTTGAGAAATCTTTATTCCGAATTTGGGCATGTATTCTTCAAAATAAAGGTTCATACTTTTCATTTTACCCATAGCACCCGACTTAACTTCAACAGGGATGATTTTTTCGTTATTTTGTACCAGATAATCAATTTCGGCATTACTGCTTTTAGATTCCCGTGCCCAATAATACAGAGATGATTTTCTGTAAGGACTGCCGGATGAAAGAAGTTCCTGCCCTGCGAACTGTTCTGCTATCGCGCCTTTAAATATCGCTGTAAGATCGTTCTCTTTTGCCGTTGCGCCCCAGATGCCGATCACTGCGTGCAATAATCCAACATCGAGAAATATCATCTTGTAGAAATTATCTTTTACTCCTGATTCCAGAGGGATACCCGCACCTGAAGTTCTCTTTACCTTTGTTACTACACCGGCAGTTTCCAAAAGCTCAGCCGCCTCTTTAAGCTCTCTCGATCTGATATTTCCGTCAACTCTTGAGTAAACGAATTTCTGTCCTATCATTTTTGGAACGGCGTTAAATACTTTTGACAAATACTGCTGTTTTGATTCCGATGCGTACTTTGAGAAATCTTCGATGTATGTCTCGATTATGAGGCTTTGCACTTTCTGGCAATTTATAATGTTATCCGTTTTTATATATTCGTTTATTACAGCCGGCATTCCGCCTAAAAGAAAGTATTTCTTAACGAGTCCGTTAAGCTTCTCATGAAGAGTATCGGGAAGTTTCTTTAAATTTTCGGGTTCGGAAATATGCGAGTGCAGCTTTTCTTCGCCTAAAGCGTCAAGAAATTCTGAAAAAGTTAGCGGATACATATAAAGATACTGTATCCTGCCGACAGGCATTTTGATATTTTCTCTCCTGAGTGCGAATTCGAGCAAAGATCCCGCGCCGATAATATGGATTTCCGGTTTCTCCTCGTAAAAATACCTGAGAGCTGTTATTGCTTTCGGGCATTCCTGTATCTCATCAAGAAATATCAGAGTCTTACCGGGAACTATATTCTGATTTGTGAAAAGCATTATCTTTTCGGAAATTTCTGAAGGGTCGAAAGTCGAAAATATCTCCTTGAATTCAGGGTTTCTTTCAAAATTTATGCTTATTAAGTTTTGAAATTCGTTTTTTCCGAAGGTATCAACGATGAAAGTTTTGCCCGTCTGCCTTGCACCACGCAAAAGAACCGGCCTTCTTCCATTTTCATTTTTCCACTCCAGTAGCGATTTATATATATTTCTCTTGATCATTTTAGCACCTCTGGTTATTTAACAAGGTTAATATAAGTAATAAATGGCTAAAATGAAAGGTTGATTTTAAACTATTTTGGCTATTTTCCAAGGTTGTTGTTTTTATTGACTATCTCTTTATCATCTCAAGCGTGGCTTCTTTCCAGCTGTCAGTGTTTCTACTCCACGACAATGATCTTAGCGCCGTCAGAGAGCAGGGTTCGGCCTTCGGAAATGAGTTTTTCGCCCGCGCTTAGTCCTGATTCGACTATTACATTGCCGCCGATGACCTCTCCGAGCGTGACAAGTCTCTTTTGCGCCGCATTGTTTTTCGCCACATAGACATAGTTCTTTCCGCCTTCGGTGAAGTATGAGTCTCTCGGTATGGCTATCGCCTCGTCCCGTTCGTAAGCGGGTGTTCTGACATACACGAAGATGCCCGGCATGAGCTCTTCATTCTCGTTGTCGGTGATGATCTCGACCGAAAAGCCTCTCGCTGCCGGATTTGACGACATCGATATCTTGTTTATCGTGCCTTTAAAGACTCTGTCTTTTATTCCGTCCCAGGTTATTTCTACTTCCTGGCCGCGCTCATATTTCGATATCTTGCTTTCCTCGATAAAGATGGTGGTTTTGAGCTTATTCGCTTTGACGATCTTGCACATCGGCATTCCCGGATCGTTCTTATCGCCCTGACTGAAGAAGATATCAACTACAACACCCGAAGCGGGGGAGATGACTGTGACGAGCTGTTTTACCGAATTAAAATTCTGTTCAGCGATCCTGTACTGAGCCTCGATCTCGTCAAGCTGCTGCTGCGATATTCCGCCCGACTCATAAACTCTTTTCATTCGTTCGTAGGTCTTCTTGACTGTTTCATAGCCGATCTTGGCCTGATTGAAATTTGCCTGCGGATTGTTCGTTGGGAATTCTGCGAGGATGTCGCCTTTTTTGACTATATCGCCGACCGAAATGTTTATCTTAGAATAGTTGTCTCCGAGAAGCCCGAAAACATTTATCTCGTCGTAACCGCTCATCGTGCCCGAATATTCGTCCCATCTTACCCATAGGTCTTTTTCGGTCTGTGTCACCCTGACAGGTATTCCTCTTTCGGCCTGTAAAACCTCGACAGATTCGTTCCTTTCTACTGCGGCATCGCCCTCTGAGCATCCTGTCATCAGCATTGCTGCAAGTGCGAGTGCGGTTATTAGTGCGTATGATCTTTTCATAAGGATCCTTTTTATTTCAGTTAATTAAATTCAGTTTCAGTTATTATTCCGATGGCGGACTCGAGATCAATGGCCGCTGTGATGTAGTTGTGGAGAGTGTTGACTTTGTTCAGCCTTGCGGTTTCAAGTGCGGTCTGTGCGCCGGTAAGCTCAAGTTGTGTACATAGCCCGTTATCATACCTGACCTGTGTGATCTCCAAAGCTTTTTCATACTCAGCTATCTCTCTCTCGCGCAGTCTCAGTTCCTCGCCGTAAAGCTTTATCATGCTAAGCGCGCTCTTTACCTGAAGTCTTATCATCCTCTTTGTGTTCTGTATTTCAAGCACAGCTTTTTTTTCGTCAACTCTCGCCTGATCAACTTTCGCTTTCGTTCCGAAACCGTTAAAGATGGGAAAATTTGCCGTAACGCCGATGTTGAAAGCTCCCACGCCGCTGTTTTTTTCAAAAGTGTCCGACAGGTCATTGTTCTGAGACTGGAAAGTGTAATTCGCAAGCCCGATTATGTTTGGAAGATGATTGGAATACTGGAACGAAATATTTTCCTCAAGCAGTTCCCTTTTATGCTCCAGAAGTATGAGTTCAAGCCTGTTCTCAATTGCCCTGTTGTATGCGTTGAGCGTGTCGGGTGAAATGTTCTCCGTCAGTCTGCCGTCAATAATTATTTCACCCTCTCCCGAAAACCCCATGTTGATCCTGAGCTGCTCTTTTGAAAGTTCCAGATAATTTTCTATACCTGTAATTTTCGGTTCGATCGAACTGACCCTCACTTTTGCCTGAATAAGATCATACTCGGAAACAAGTCCTTCAATATGCATTTTTTCGACCTTTTCCAGGTTCTTATACGCATCTGCTCTGACCATATCCATAACTCTTTTTGATTCTTCGAGGGCAAGAATCTGATAGAAATTTTTCTTTATCTGAGTAATGACCGTATTTTTCGAAAGTTCGTAGGCTCTCTGATTCATATTTCTATATATAACAGCGACCTTAAGAGCGGTTCCGACCTTGCCGCCGAGCCAGATGGGCTGTATAAGACTGATCTCAGCTTTGAGCGTATTGTTCATCATTGCGTCAACTTCAGAGGGAGGCATAGGCTGGAAAGACATCTCCTGAAGGCTCGATTCGGGATGAAGGTCAAGTATTGTGTTATTAAGCCCGGCGAGACCGTTCGACATCTGAGCAAAGTAATACTGCATATTTGATATTTTTGATGAATATATGTTTCTCAGATATGTCAGGTTGGCTTCAACTTTGGGAAGAGCCCCGCTGAAAGCCTCGTTATAGACATATTCAGATTTTTCAAGCTCTTTCCTGGCCGTCAATACGGACTCATTGTTCTCAAGAGCTGCCGTGATAGCTTTTTCGAGAGTGAATACTTCGCTATAAGCAGCATTCGCCAGCAAAAGTAAAGAAATTATTGTTAAAGCGGTGTTTTTCATAGGATATCGTCTCCAATATTGTTTACCTGAGGTTCGATGTCGTTCTTATCTTCGAAATGACTGTCGCTGACGAGAGCCGAGTAGAATGATGGTATTACAAACAGCGTCAGGATCGCTGAAACTATCAGTCCGAACATGGAAACTATTCCCATGCCCTGTCTCATCTCCGCACCTTCTCCCAGTCCGAGAGCGAGCGGCAGCATTCCGAACACAGAAGCCAGTGTCGCCATTGTGACGGCTTTGAGCTTTTCGGCAGCAGAATTAACGATTGCTTCGGCTACGCTGTATCCGTGCTGCCTTTTTAAGAGATTCGCGTAATCGAGTATCAGGATCGCGTTATTCACCACGATCCCGATAAGCATGACGCCGGCCATCATGGCCATCAGGTTCATCGCCGTTCCTGTCAGAAGCATTGACCATATCACACCTATCAGCGAAAGGGGAAGTGAGATCATTATCAGAAACGACTGCCTGAATGATTCAAGTATTCCGGCGATGAGAAAAAATGTCAGAACTATAGCGATCATGGCCGCCTTCAAAAATTCTGCCGCCATCTCCTGCTGGATCTGTTCGTTAAATCCCGTATTTATCATAAAACCTGGCGGGATCGTAATTTGTGAATTGATCTCTCTCCATGCGTCAGCGTATATTTCGCCTGTCGTTCTTGAAGTTATATCTGCGGTAATTTTATGCTGTCGGGATTTGTTTTTTCTGGTTATCATTGACGGAGATTCGCCAAATTCAAGGCGTGCGAGTTCGGAAACTTTTATGTTTCCGCTTCTTGTCAGAACAAGAAGGTTGCCTATTTTGTCCAAATCACTGACATCTTCCTCATCAAGCCTGATCCTGATGTCGTATTCAATGCCTCTGTCCTTTAAAACAGATGGCGTGATCCCTTCGATTGCAGTTCTGACCACCTGAGCTATCGAGGCGACATCAGTTCCGTGTTCGACCATTTTTCTTCTGTCGGGAATTATTCGAACTTCAGGCTTTCCCGGCCTTATATCCGAATCTGCATTTGCTGTCCCGGGTATATTTCTGACGATACTAAGCACTTTGTAAGTCAGTTCGCTCAATATTTCCTGATCATCGCCGTAGATCTCGAATACGATCGGGGCTTCCCCGCCCGGACCCTCGAAAGCATCTCTCGGTCTGACACCTATTTTAGCATCGGGAATATGTGTAAGTTTTCCGACCATGTCTGATGCAATATCTCTTACATCTCTGTCAAGAAACTGATCCTCGTAGAGGCTGACCATCACTGTTGCAAAATTTCCGCCCTGCCTAATCCCCAGCCTTCCGATCTCGCTTAAAACGCTTTCCGCTTCCGGAAAGCTAAGAGCGGTTTCCTTTACCTGATCCACTACTACCTTCGTTCTTTCTATGCTGTAATAATTTGGTAGTTCAAGGGTGATCTGAATTTTTCTTGCATACATCTGTGGAAAAAATTCGCTGCCGATCGTTTTAACATTGGTTATGTAGTAAAATGTGAATATCAAAAATGCGAACGGAAAGAGCATCACAAAGGCTCTGAAAGGTTTTATTCTTATTATAAATGACAGGGCATTTTTGTATGTTAAGGCGAAAGAATCAAAAACTTTGTCGAAAAGCGCGCCTAAGCCTTTTTTATCCTCAGTTTTAGCCTTATACTTTCTTAAAAACACCGTTGCAAGCATCGGAGTGACGGTAAATCCCACGATTATCGAAAATATCATCGCATAGGTAACCATCATACCGAATTCTTTAAACATCTGTCCCGCCATTGATCCCATGGTCGCGATAGGAACGAAAACCACTATGTTTGTTAGCGTTGATGCGAGCACGGCCACTGCGATCTCGGTCGTTCCCCTGTAAGATGCACCTGCTGAGGATTCTCCTTTCTTCATGTGCCTGATAATATTCTCGATGATGATGACCGAGTTCGTTACAAGAGTGCCGACCGACACAGAAAGCGCCATAAGAGTAAGCACATTTAATGAAAATCCCGACCAGTCAGCGAGCAGGAAGGTGGAAACGAGAGTGACCGGCATTGAGATCGCTATTATCATTGTGATCTTTAAACTGTGAAGGAAAAGGAACAGTACCAGGGCGGTAAGTAAGATTCCGAGATAAATTGTTGTCATTGTGTCGTTTACAGCTTCTCTGATGAAAGTGGATGAATCCTGAACAAGTACAAGCGACGAACCTGCGGGCAGGGTTTCGCCGATAGTTTCAAGCTCACTTCGAACCGCATCCGCCACAGTAACAGTATTAGCATCCGCCTGTTTAAACACAGACATCTTAATCACCCTTCTGTCCGCATCTCCCTCATCGTCTTTGTCAATATAAGCGGAGAAGGACTGTTCTCTCTCAACAGTGTCTCTGATTTCTGCGATATCTTTAAGCGCTCTTAATCCGAACGGGGTCTGTATTTTTATATTTTCGATCTCCTCCACACTTTCGAATTCGCCTGAAACTCTTACTGAATATTCACTTCCGCCCTGTCTTATGCTTCCTCCAGGCATGCTCAGATTGTTGGCGGCAATAAATCCTATTACCTGAAGCGGCGAGAGCATGTATTTCGACAGGGTGTTGTTATTTAAAATGATCTGAATTTCCCTTTTTCTGCCGCCCGAAAGCTCTATTTTGGAAACTCCGCTTATTCTTGAAATCCTGTCTTTAAGGTCGTTGTCCGCATAATCAAAAGCCTCCCTGTCCGGAAGAGGAGTAACAAAAGCGAGATCCACGACGGCCTGAGCATTCATGTCGAATTTAAGAACTATCGGTTTAAGCACATCTGACGGGAACTGATTTGAAATCGCATCGATTTTATCTTTTACCTCCTGGCTCGCGATGTCGGAATCTTTGCCTGTGACGAATTTACAGACTGTGATATTGATATTTTCCATAAGATAAGATTCGACAAAATCAATTCCGGGAATTGTCGAAACCTCATCTTCTATCCTTCTGGTAATGTTAGCCTCGATCTCTTCAGGGGAAGCTCCGGGATAAACGATCTGTATCGAAACGAAAGGAATGTCCACTTCAGGCACGGTATTAAGGGGCAGGTTAAAATATGATAGAAAACCGAGCATTGCCAGTGATATAATTGTGACTGTTGTAAGTATCGGTCTTCTGACCGCTGTTTTAACAAGGATCATTTACAAATCTCCGTATTGGTATTCGTGATTGCCATATAAAAAAAGTCCATTGCGAATGAGGTCATGTTCTCCATATTGAACTCTTTGATAAGATCGAA
>SLFX01000109.1 GCA_007124045.1 Candidatus Delongbacteria bacterium
CCGCAGGGCAATCGGGTACTTCTCGCGGCCGGAATGAGCGACTCAAACTATAAAACATTTTTAACAAAGGGAGGAATAGGAATTTCCACCTTTGGACAGGCTGAGATAAGCGGCAACCCGGTCAGCGGATATATTCAGTCATTTATCTCTCAGCATACCGCCGATAAAACAACTGTAACTGATTTCGCAAATGAACTTAATGCTCATTTCAGAACATTCAACCCCATACCTGATGCGGGTTTTCATATTTCCGGTTATGAAATGGAGAACGGAAGCATTAAACCGAAAGTTTACAGGGTGGCGCCTTTTCATGATATGGTGGAACTTAAAAACCCGGAAAATGAAAAAGGGGAGATCCAGGGTGCGACATGGGACGGCGAAAGCGATCTTCTGGTCAGGCTGATACAGCCGGTTTTTATGAGAGATCAGCAGAAAAATTATAAACCTTTGCCTCAATATCCTATTCCGTGGCAGTTCTTTACGCTTCAGGATGCAATAGATTTTGCTGTTTTTGCCATACAGATGACTATAGACTGCGTCAGATTTTTTCCCAGGCCAAAGACTGTGGGCGGACCGGTGGATGTGCTTGTAATTACCCGTGAAAAATCATTCTGGGTGCGAAGAAAGGAACTTAAGGTGAACGGAAGGCAGTTGTGATCCTACGGCAGTCTTTTGCCTGCTTCTTTCAGTCTCTTTTTTAATCTTCTGGCAAGGGCCTTTTCGCGGAATCTGATTATATATGACTTTGTTATATAATATACTGCCGGATAGGTAAAAACTCCTACTATTATACCTCCGAAAAGCACCATTTTGAACAGGGTCAAAAGATCAGATCCTATTTCATTTATGTTCGCGAAAGAGAATTGGGTAAAGAGCCGCATAAATGCGGTATATGAGAATTCTCTCGGAATAACGATCCTGCCCAGAAAATGCTGAGCGTAGAAAACAGGCATCGCAAGAAGAGGATTAGTGATAGTCGTGCTGCCCAGAATGCCTGCAAGTTTGTTTGTTTTAAAAAAAGTGCAGACCATAATTATAGAGACCGTCTGAAAAGGGATTATAGGTATAAAACCGATAAATATTCCCATCGCGAAACCGTGGGCGATCCTTTCCGGGGTATCCTCTTTGCGGACGAAAAGCAGGAAATAATACTTCGCAGTCCTGAAGAATCTGGTCAGGACCGGGTGTTTTTTTCTGTATTTTTCCGGATCTATTTTCAGTTCTTTCCCCAGTTGTCGATCAGTTGTTCAATTACGCTTTTCAGAGCGGAGATATGCACTCTTTCCTGCTTCATTGAATCTCTGTTCCTCAGTGTTACCGTTCCGTCCTCAAGAGTTGTATGATCAATAGTGACACAGAAAGGCGTTCCTATTTCATCCATCCTGCGGTATCTTCTTCCCACAGCACCCTTGTCGTCATAGAATATTCTGAAGCTTTTTCTCAGTACGGCGGCGACCTCTTTAGATTTTTCCGGAAGACCGTCTTTGTTGACGAGAGGCAGTACTGCCGCTTTTACCGGTGCGAGTTTCGGGTGAAATTTTAGTACAGTTCTGGTATCATCGTTCACTTTTTCCTCACAGTAGGCATCTGCCAGAAAAGCCATGAAAGATCTGCTCGCCCCGGCTGAGGTTTCTATTATATAGGGAAGGAATTTTTCTTTTGTGGCCTCATCAAAATAGAGTTGTGATTTTTTTGAATACTCCTGGTGTTTTGAAAGGTCGAAATCTGTTCTGTTGTGAATACCCTCGATCTCGCCCCATCCGAACGGGAATTCGTATTCGATATCGACTGCTTCTTTTGCATAATGCGCAAGTTTGTCCTCCGCGTGCGGATGAAAGCGGAGCCTGTCGGGATTCATTCCCAGGTCTTTAAACCACTGCATCCTGGTATCTTTCCATATCCCGAAATGCTTCTTATCATCGGAAGGATGTACAAAATACTGCATTTCCATTTGTTCGAACTCCCTTGTTCTGAACAGAAAATTCTTAGTATTTATCTCGTTCCTGAAAGCCTTTCCTGTCTGAGCTATTCCGAACGGCAGTTTCTGTCTGGAGGAATTAAGTACATTAGTAAAATTAACAAAAATACCCTGTGCGGTCTCCGGTCTCAGAAATATCTCATTCCCCGATTCGGATACAGATCCCAGATATGTTTTGAACATCAGATTGAAATTCCTGGGCTGAGTGAAGGGTGACGGTGCACCGCATTGCGGACAGTTAAGTCCGTTCAGGAGAACGGGGGCAATATCTTTACTTTCAAGTATATCCGCAAAAAGATCCGAGTTGTTTTTCAATGAGTCTTCTGTGAGTTTCTGCAGCTCTTCAGCACCATCAGTAATATTTTCTTTTAAATCCCGGATAGCCCTTTCTTTTTTCTTCGCGCTGAACTGCTCTGAAAGTGTATCGAGCCTGAATCTCGCTTTACAGTTCCTGCAGTCTATCATCGGGTCGGTGAAGTTCTCCACATGGCCGGAAGCTTCCCATACTTTCGGGTGCATAAGAATAGAGGCGTCAAGGCCTTCCACATCTTCTCTGTAGGTCAGAGACTTCCACCATTCCTCTTTAATGTTCTTCAAAAGCTCTACGCCCAAAGGTCCGTAATCCCAGCATCCGTTAAGTCCGCCGTATATTTCGCTCGACTGAAACACAAAGCCTCTTCTTTTTGCGAGCGACACTATTTTTTCAACAGTTTTTTCCGTCATGTCTTTCCTCTACCATTCAAATTCGATTTCTTGTTGTTCTTCTTCCTCTTCTTTTGTAAGTTCATCCAGGATCCTTCCCGCTTTTGAATTTCCCAATTCTGCCGATACCGCGAAATTATCCTCGGCAAGCTGCATTTCTCCGTCATCAAGATATATCAGACCGATGTGATAAAAGGCATCAGCTGAGAATTTTGCGTCATTTGTAAACTCCTGAAGCATGATCAGGGCCATATCGGGGTCTTCCTCCGAGATCGAGACAGCCAGTTTAAAGGATGACTCTCTGTCCCTCGGATCAGCCTTTAGCACTTCGCGGAAGAACTGAGCCGAATTTTCATAATCTCTGAGATTGAAATAGGAATTACCGAGTCTTCTTTTCAAAGAAGCAATATTTTTGTCAAGATGCTCCAGACTGTCGGGAACGGCAAGGACAGATCTGAATTCCTCCATTGATCTAAGGTAATATTCAACAGCGGAAGAATCATTTCGCATTACGGTGTGAACATGCCCTGTGTTATAATATTTTTTTGCAAGAGCCAGTGTGTCCGGAAGTGTTTTCGGCCAAAGTTCCATTTGCGTTATGCCTCTGCGGGTCGTGTATTTAAAAAGTTCAGAAGCCTGATTGGAGCCCGAGCTGTCGAATCTTACAGTTCCCGCCACTGATTCATATGTATCTATACTTTCCAGTATTGAGTTTAAGGTTTTTCCCGGATATTGATTCATAAGAGTTATTATCATTTCCATCATGGAGAAACCGTTTATTTCCAGAATTCTTGGATTGCGGTTCATTTCTCTGTTGAACCTGTAAACGAAGTCATTATATCTGGCGTTTGCAGTGTCATATTTTTTTTCTCTGACAAATACAAGTCCGTCAGCATTCGAAGAAAGCTTGTTCAGAAGCGCAGTATCGTCCCACCCGTAAGTTCCCAGAAGACCGGCGGAGAAATTATGATAAGCCACCTGTGAGAGGACAGATTCGGCATCAGAATTGGGAACCGGAAGAAAAAAACCTTCAATAACACCTGCAGGAACGGCTTTTATAGAATCAAGGATCATATACTCTTCAGTATCAAGCGAATCAATTGTCAAAGCTCTCTCTCTTATCCTTTGAAGCTGCCTGCTCAGATTAAAATGATCAAAATACCATTCTGTAGATATGACAGCACATCCCCTTTCGATAACTTTATCGGTAAATCCCGCCACCGATTCATTTCCGTCGTCTGTCATGGGGGCAAGGATCGCAAAAGTTCTGTATTTAAGAGAGTCAATTGCAAATTCAGCTGCAGTCCTCCCCAAAGTGTAGGAGCTTGTATTGAGCTGAAAGACACTGTTGGAGATTTTCGATATCCCGCTTGCGGCGGCCGTGGGAGAAATGAGGGGTATGTTAAGCATGGTTGTTAATCCTGCGAGTGAAGCGGTGGGATCCGATCTGAGTTCGCCGACAGTGAGATTATATGTTGAGTAATTTGTTCTTTCAAGCACCTTTTTTATCATTGCCGGTATTCTGCTTTCTGAATTGACAACATCAAGTACAATATTCAAATCATCCCTTCTCAAATGCCTTATCGCAAATTCTATTCCCGTAAGAATATCGCGGCCGGAACGGCTGTCAACTCCTGTAAGCGGGAGCACAGCGAGGATCTTAAGTGCATTTCGGCTCTGTTCTATATAGGAGAGTATTTCTGTGTCTTTGATATAACCGGCAAGTTCATCAAGTTCGGATTCGTTAAGCCTATAGTGGATAAGTGATTTTATTATCGTGTCGGAATTTTCAGATATTTCAGGGATTGAAGAGTTGGTCAGCCGGGATATGATCAGAGATGCGGATATGAGATTTTCTGTTTTAATGTCATTAAGAGCAAGAAAATAAAGAGCCCTGTCTTTTAACGGTGGGTCATTAGTTATTTCCGCAATTCTTTCCAAAAGCCGCCTGCTTTCGCGGTATCTGCCCGTGCGGTACAAAGCTATTGCCCTGAAGAGAAATGTACCGGGATCAGTTTTTATATCATTCGGCATTTCCGCCGTGTATTCCACAAGCTCGTGGTAGAGTCCTGAATCGAAAAGGTTTTTCGCTTTGTCGGGATGAACATATCCAAAGAAACAGTTCGCGGATATCAGGATAAATGTTATAATTAGAAACTTCATGGCTGAAAACTCCGTTTTGTTTATTCGACCGTGACACTTTTTGCAAGATTTCTGGGCATGTCAACATCGTAACCTTTTTCCGCGGCGATATAATAAGCTAAAAGCTGAAGCGGTATGACAGTCAGTATCGGGGAAAGGAGATTGGTTACCTCCGGTATCTTTATTACATAATCCGCTATCAGGTCAATTTCGCTGTCGCTTTCGCTCGCGATCGCTATTATTATGCCGTTTCTGGCCTTGACTTCCCTTATGTTCGTCACTACTTTATCATATATCGAATCTTTTGCGGCAATAAAAACCACCGGCATATTTTCGTCTATGAGAGCGATCGGACCGTGCTTCATTTCAGCTGCAGGATATCCCTCAGCATGAATATACGATATTTCCTTGAGCTTTAAGGCACCTTCAAGAGCGACAGGGAAATTAAATCCGCGGCCCAGATACAGAAAATTGGAAGCGGAACTGAATTTTTTTGCCAGTTCTTTTATCTTTTCAGAATTTTCCAGTATCTTTTCCACCATTTCGGGAAGATTTTTAAGCTCTTTTACTATTTTGTATCCCTCCCTGAAAGACATGTTCCTGTGGCGGGCCAGATCTATTGTGATAAGAGCGAGTACTATTACCTGGGAGGTGAAAGCTTTTGTGGAAGCGACACCTATCTCGGGCCCCGCATGGAGATATACGCCTGCATCGGTCTCTTTCGAGATCGTCGAGCCTACGACATTGCATATTCCGAAAACGGTCGCACCTTTTCTTTTGGCCTCTTTTATAGCAGCGAGAGTATCAGCCGTCTCGCCTGACTGTGAAACGGCAATTACGACAGTGCCGGGTGTTATTATGGGGTCCCTGTAGCGGAATTCCGATGCGTACTCTACTTCAACCGGTATTCTGGCGTACTCTTCGATCATATACTCGCCGATAAGACCGCTGTGCCAGCTTGTACCGCAGGCGACTATAAATATCTTTTTTGCATTCAGAAGCCGGGAGTATATTTCCGGATGCTCACTAAGCCCGCCGAGCTTTGTGGTACCTTCGTCCAGAAGTATCCTGCCACGCATTGAATCGTTGATCGTTCGGGGCTGCTCGAATATCTCCTTGAGCATAAAATGATCATAACCGCTTTTTTCTATCTCGGAAAGTTCAAATGATATTTTCTCGACATCTTTTTCCAGCAGCACATCGTCAAGGGTTTTGTGGACTACCTTGCTGTCGGTTATGACGGCTATTTCGCCATCCTGCATATAAACGACCTCATCGGTCTGCTTTAAAACTGAAGCCGGATCGGATGCAAAGTAATTTTCGTTCTCGCCTATTCCGATCAGAAGGGGCGAACCCATTCTCGCAGCTATCAGGACACCGGGTTCTTCAGAGCAGAAAACTCCGATACCGTAAGTGCCTTCAACATCAGCAAGAGCTCTTTTCACCGCGTTTTCTATACATCCGGCGTAATAGAACTGTATAAGGTTGACGAGTATTTCAGTGTCGGTATCGGAATAAAAAGTAAAAGACTCTTTTTCAAGCTTCTTTTTCAGCGAGGTATAATTTTCGATAATGCCGTTATGGACTAAAAAGATATTACCGTTATTTGAAACATGGGGGTGAGAATTTGCGTGGCCGGGTTCTCCGTGAGTAGCCCATCTGGTGTGGGCTATACCGGCATTACCCTTCAAAGAGTCTCCGATCAGTTTTTCGAGCTCGATTATCTTACCCGGCTGTTTAACGACTGAAGTGTTTTTCCCGTCATAGATCAGTATTCCGGCAGAATCATAGCCCCGGTATTCAACCCTTTTAAGACCGTCTATAAGAAATCTCACACAATCTCTGTTACCAATATATCCTAAAATACCGCACATTTTATGCGCCTCCGTTATATAGATCGTCCAATATACCAAATACAGATGAACATATCAAGGTTTTCCGTTATCAGTTACAGTCAGTGCTTCAAGAGGACAAATCCACACACATTTTCTGCATCCGACGCATTTTTCATCATCTATCTCTATGCAGGGTTCGTAAACCGTGATACAGTCCGCCTCGCAAACTGCGGTGCAGCATCCGCATCTGTCGCAAATGTCATTTTTTACAATTATCTTCATGTTGATCCTTCCGAAGCTGTTTTAATATATTCAAGCACTTTTTCTCTGTTGAAATGATCTTTGGCGCTGTAGGCTATTACGGCCGAGGCGGATGAGCGGGCCTGCAGGATATTGTTGAATGCCTTCATTCTTTTGGTGAGAACATTATTCGATATCTTATCCTTTTTGTTCAGTAGGATGATATGAGGAATGTTCAGGCTTTCGAACAGCTCCGTGAGTGAAAGGTCGTGTTCTCCCGGATCATGCCGGATATCAAGTATTGAAACTGCCATTTTAATGTTCTTTTCACCATAGAGATATTCTTTTATCATTTTCGCCCATTTTTCCTTTTCCGCAAGTGAAACTGCCGCGTAGCCGTACCCCGGAAGGTCGGTGAAATAGAATGACGAGTTTATCAGAAAGAAATTTATAAGCCTGGTTTTTCCCGGTGTATTGCCGATCCTTGCAAGGTTCTTCCTGCCGAGTATGGAGTTGATGACAGATGATTTTCCTACATTCGACCTGCCGGTAAAGACTATATGGGGAAAATTCTCCAGCCCGGTATCTTTTCCGGATGCGGAACTCACTACGAACTCTGATGATATGATCCTGAAAGAATTTTCCGTCATTTTTTATCCAGAACAGTTTTCAGTATTTCCTCCAGTCTGGATGCGGGTATTATATCCAGAGAATCTTTCACATCGGCATCAATATTTTCCAGGTCACTGATATTCTGCGCAGGTATAAAAACGGTTTTTATCCTGGCTCTTTTTGCAGCCATGAATTTAGTTTTCAGTCCGCCCACCGCAATAATATCACCGTGAATTGTGATCTCGCCCGTCATGGCAATATTCTGTGCGACCGGTATGTTCTTTATCGCACTTATTACCGATACTGCGATCGTAACCCCCGCGGAAGGTCCGTCTTTGGGAGTGGCCGTTTCGGGAAAGTGAAGATGTATCTCATTTTCGGAGAATATCTTCCGGTCTATTCCGAATTTTTCCGCAAAAGTTTTAATACAGCTGATCGCCGCCTGAGCAGATTCTTTCATGACTTCGCCCAGTTTTCCGGTCAGACGGAGATCGGGTTTGCCCTTTATTATATTGGTCTCGACCTTTAAAACCGATCCGCCTGATACTGTGTATGCAAGCCCGTTCACCTCGCCGATCTTCTCTCCCTCGACACTCGAAAAGTCCTTGAATTCTTCCACGCCCAGAAAATCATTCAGATTCGAATCGTCGACCACTACCGTTTTTTTCGGATCAGAAATTATCATTCTGGCTGAACGCCTGCATATTTTCGCTATCTTCCTCTCCAGCTCTCTTACGCCCGCCTCCATTGTGAAATCAGAAATTATACGGTACATCGCCTGTTCCGTAATTTCCAGCTTGTGATCTTCGATGCCATTGGCCTTTTTCTGCTCAGGTAAAAGGAAATTCCGGGCTATCATATATTTTTCCGTGTCAATATATCCGTCAAGCTTTATAAGCTCCATTCTGTCCAGGAGCGGTATGGGTATTCTGGAGTGATCATTTGCCGTGGCAATAAAAAGAACATTGCTCAAATCGAATTCAACGTCCAGATAGTTATCCGTAAAAGTACTGTTCTGTTCCGGATCCAGAACTTCGAGAAGTGCCGATGCGGGATCGCCCCGGAAATCCGAGGAAAGTTTGTCTATCTCGTCAAGAAGAATAAGGGGGTTGTTGACGTTCGATTTTCTTATCGACTGGATGATTCTTCCGGGCATTGCTCCGATATATGTTTTTCTGTGGCCCCTTATTTCCGCCTCGTCATGCAGTCCGCCCAAAGCTATCCTGATATATTTTCTGCCCAGCGACCTGGCTATGGATTTTCCCAGTGATGTTTTGCCTGTGCCGGGAGGTCCGACAAAGCAAAGTATAGGGCTTTTCAGCTTTTCGACAAGTTTAAGGACAGAAAGATATTCAAGTATCCTTTCTTTTGGCTTTGAAAGACCGTAGTGGTCTTCATTCAGAATTTTCTGAGCGCTCTCTATGTCTATATTGACATCTCCCGACCTTTTCCAGGGAAGCGAGATGATGAGGTCAAGATAATCCCTGATAAGACCGTATTCCGGCGACATCGAGTGTATTCTGGAAAGCTTTTCGGTCTCCATATCCGCCTTAACGACCGCCTGCTCGGACAGCTCACCATTTTTTTTCATCTCGTTTATCTTTGCGACTTCAGGTATCTGTTGCGAATCAGCTCCGAGTTCCGAACTCAGACCTTTAAGTTTTTCCCGCAGAAAATAATCCTTCTGTTCCTTCATTGTCCTCTGGGAAACTTCCGCCTCGATCTTTTTTTCCAGCTTTGAGAACTCGATCTCGTTGACAAGTACTATATGAAGTTCTCTTACAAGGGTCTTAAGGTCTGTTATCTCCAGCATTTTCTGCTTTCTCTGATAACCGAGATTGAGGGTTCCCAGGATCATATCGGCTACGCTTAGAGGGTTTATATATTCGTCTCCGGTTATTAAATGGTCGGGTTTTTCCAGCTGCGGATTTATGTCGAGGTATTCCCTGAAGAGCCTTTTGATCACCCTGACCGAGGCATTTACTTCATCGTCCTGCTCCTGATCAAGTTCAACAGGGTCGGAAACGCCGTAGAGGGTATTTCCTGTCTTCTGGAAGCTGACTATCCTGACGCGTTTCAGACATCTGACCAGCGCTTTATTGCCGAACGCGGGGAGTTTTATGACCTGAACAACCTTCGCCATACATCCGCACCTGTAATATGATTCGCCGGAAAGGTCGGACGAATAGAAATTCTTTTTGCCCAGAATAATTACATATGTGTCGCTTATTTCGGCGTCTTCGAGAATGGCCAGAGTTTGCGGAGAATCAATATTAATTGAAATAATATTTCCCGGTACCGGTATCTTTTCCTTTGACGGGATTATCCTGAGTATCTGTCCCTTGAGCATGCCGGAACTGCTGTTTGCCGTATTGATGTCGTTGTACATAGGTCTCCTATATGTATTTATTCAGCTCTATTCTAAATGTTGAGCCTTCGCTTGAGGTCTCTTTCAGTCTTATTGTGCCGCGGTGATATTGAACTATCACTTTTGCGGCAAGGGAGAGTCCCAGTCCCCATCCGCGTCTTTTTGTGGTAAAACCTGTCAGGAATATTTTTTTCCTCATACTGACCGGCACGCCGGATCCGTTGTCGCATATATCGGCAACGATCTTTTTACTGTTCTCGAATACGCATACGCGGATTTCCCCTTTTCTGCCGGGAACAAGAGACTCAACGGCGTTTTTAAGCATGTTCTCGAAAGCCCATTCGAGAAGTATCGGATTGGCATATATATCCGGTACATTTTTCAGCTCGGAGGACAGTGTGAACTGCCCGGGATCTGAAGGTATTCTTTTGGATATGTATGATATGGTCTTTTTCATTATCGAAGAAACATTGCACATCTGATAATCTTCTGGGACGGATATCTTTGAAAACCTTTTTACTACCAGATCTATTTTATCTGTATCCTCTGCAAGCCCTTCTGCAACAACACCGGTATCAACAGGATCATTTCCTGCAGTTTTAAGGTATTCCGTCCAGCCTTTCAGGGAAGTCAGGGGGGTTCCGAGCTGATGGGCTGTTTCTTTTGCCATGGCAAGCCAGATCGACTGTTTCTCATTTCTTTTCATGAACACATAAAGGTAGAATGTTACAAAAAAAACAAGGAATATCGTAACAAAAAGAAATGCGGGATAAAACCTGATCTTTTTTGCAAGATCGTCCGGCATATAATAGAGGGTATGGTCAATGCCGCTGTCAGTTGAGTGGGTTATTGATCTGAATCCGTTTTTCAGAAGAAAATTTCCGGTATTATTGCCTTTAGTCAAAGCCCGTTCCGGTATCCGGACGCTGTAAACGGGGTATTCTTTTCCCCCGGACGATCTCGCAAGCAACATCGGTCTTCCCGAAGAGGTCAGTATTGCAATGATATTCCTGAAACGGTCTTCTCCGGTCAAAAGATCATCTGCGGAATAATAGCTTTCTGCAAGGGAAGCGATGGTGTCTGCCGATCTTATTGAATGATCTTTCAGGAGCAGCCAGTAATAACCGAAAGTGATGCTTATGATAAGAAAGGCTGCCGATATGATAAGCGGTCTTGACATTGTTTCGTATTTGGTCCCGGACGGCATACCCATAAAGATCATTTTCCGTCGTTAATTAGTTTTTCGAATTCCTCTTCCGTCAAAGAGATGTTCTTGTCGAATTTTTGTACTGATGTAACCTGCTGTATCTTTTGCTGAATTCTTTTCGAAGCGCCGCTGTTGGATACAATAAAATCCGAGCTTATCTCGGAGACTTTTTCATAGAGTTTATCGTCAGACCACAATGTGTCCACCGTATTGAAAAGGTCATAGGCGTTATTGAATATGATCCCGCAGTTCAATCTGTTCATTTCCTTTGCTTCGGGGGATTTGTCAAGGTTGGGGCCAAAAGTTACCGGGAGTCCGTAAGCTGCAGGTTCCAGCACAGAGTGTATTCCGTATCTGGAAAAACCGCCGCCGACATATGCTATGCTTCCGTATCTGTATATTTTTGACAGAATTCCGATAATATCCACTATAAGCACATCATATTCGGAAAGATCATCTTTTTCACTTATCTCTGTATATACGACCGTCCGGAATTTCCGTTCCTGACACATGCTTTCCAGTTTATATATGTGATCGGCATTTACTTCATGCGGAACCATTACAAGAAAAGCTTCCGGGTGTTTTTTGATTATCTTTTCCCATGCACTAAGCAAATATCTTTCTCCTACAGGCCAGGTGCTTCCGGCGACAAAAACATTTTTGCGGGTTAAGATCGTTTCCATTTTTTCCAGCTTAATATCCGTGAGAGCTTCGGTATAGACCGTATCGAATCTGGTGTCGCCTGTCACTTCGATCCTGTCCGCATAGGGATATATCTTCAAAAATCTTTGTCTGTGTGTCTCGTTCACTGTCAATATTCCCGTTAATGCAGAAAAAACAGCTTTGTAAAAGAAGCGGATATACCAGATGTCCATTTTTGTATCGTCGGCGAACAGGGCGTTGACCAGATACACCGGAACATCCCTTCTTTTCAGTTCCCACAGAAAATTGGGCCATACATCATGTTTGGATATGAGAACGATATCTGGATTGATTATATTTATGAATTTTCTGGTGACGAAATAGAAGTCAAGCGGGGAATATGTTACAATACAGAAAAGAGAATCGCTCCTGTCTATGTTCTCGTATGCGGAAGGCGAGTATAGTGACAGGATAAGGTTGTACTGTCTTTCGGGGTCAGACTCGAGGGCCTCCGCAACCGGAAGTATCTGACGGTATTCGCCCATTGATGAGCAGTGAAAAAGAACGGTTGTTCTGTAAGGATTGATCTTCAGTCTGTTTTTTGTTAGATCCTCTATTATGCCGGACCTTGCATTTACCGTTTTTCTGATCCTGGAATTAAAAAATCCGGCGAAAGAAACTGCAATGTAGATCAGCGGGACGGCGAGGAAATTATATATTATCTTCAGCAGCAAATCGGCTCCTTAACAATTTATATTGAAAATAAACAATTTAAGTGCAAAATTTCAAGCTAAAACTTAAGAATATTTTTTTTGTTGCGGCGATGATATTTTGTTGGTATATTGAGAAGGTGAAACGACTGTAAATAAAATCAGGAGGTGAAAATGAAAAAAATACTGACGGTCGCCGTTTGTGTTGCGATCCTTGCAATGATGTCGTGTTCGGATTCCAAGAGCCAGGCGCCTAAAGAAAAACAGGCGGAAGCGGTTTTTAATTCAATGGTGATGGAACCAATGGTCGAGGTACTCTCTTCTGACGCAATGGGGCTTATGTTCGACTATTCGGGTATGATGGATACCCTCCCGTTCGGCTCGCCGGTCAAAGGTGTGAGCGGTTTTACGAAAGACAGCGGAGTGAGAGAAATTCTTTCCGGAGTGAGAAACTCTTCCGGAATATTCAGGAACAGAAGCATATCAAAGCAGTCTGACAGATTTATCTTCGAGGACAATCTCGGAACTTACACATGGAACGGTTACGACTGGGATGTTGTGCCGGGGGGTGAAAGCATCAATATAATCGTTCCGGCGGATCTGGCTTATGACGGAAAGGAATTTAAGCTGATAATCAGTGATTATGAGGATAAGCACATGGAGTGGTCGGATGATTACGATACGGGATATTCCGACTATTTTGTCATTAAATTCATATTCGACATGTATCATGATAACATTATTGTACTCGGAGTGGATTTTGAGGCGGACTGGAAACACAGCAGTCTTATAGATGATGTAATACCTTCCTATCTGTCACTTACAATGACTATGCCGCCGTTTTTATTTACAGCCTCATACCAGACTGAGGGCCTGACTGAATCCGTCAGCTTGACAGCTACAAAAAACGGAGCGCCCATGATGAGCATTGACCTCAATATAACTTATACGGATTCCACTTTCGAGGATATCGCTGATGTTTACGCGTCTTACAGTGCCGGCGTGCATCTGCTCGAGATGTTTATGGACAGTATGTTCATGGATGCTGTTGATGATGATGACGATGAGATCATTGCGGATATGATAAATGAAGGCGATCATGTTTATCTGAACATCAAGGAAAGACGCAGCGGTATCTACACGATCATCGGCAGGCTCAAAGCTTCTGTTGATGAGGAAGGTCTGAGCGTTTATATCCTCTTTAATGACGGAAGCATCGTGGTATTTGATGATATGTTCGATGACGACTGGGCGAAATGATAAGAGGATTCGTACCGTCAACTGCAAAAGAAATGTCGGGTCTGGGGTGGAAAGGGCCCGACGTTGTCATAGTGACCGGAGATGCATATATTGACCACCCCTTCTTTCCCGCGGCCTCCGCGGGAAGATTTTTGAATTCCGGCGGGATCAGAACTGCGATACTGGATATGCCGGATCCGGAAAAAGAGGCTGACTGGACGGTGTTCGGAAGGCCTTTTTTATGCTTCGTGGTCATTGCGGGCAAAGAGGATTCCATGGCGATGAACTACACGGCGTTTCGAAAATACAGGAGCACCGATCCCTACATACCCGGCGGAAAAAGAACGGTGAGGCCGGACAGAGCTGTGATAAAATACTGCAATGTGATCAGAAAACTTTTTAAAGATGTCCCGATAATACTCTCCGGCGCAGAGGCCGCAGGCAGGATGTCAACTCATTACGACTACTGGACGGATACGATCAGAAAACCTTTGCTCTTCGACTCGAAAGCCGATATGATAGTTTATTCGAACATTGAGCACAATCTGCTTGAGTTATGCGGACAGCTGAAGAGCCGGAGAGACCTGAAGACTATCATAAAAATGAACGGCACAGCCTATATTTCGAAGGAATACAAAGCTTCAAAGAATACAGTTCTTCTTCCTTCCCACGAAGATATTGTCAGCGACAAACGGCTGATCGGAACTCATCATAATTTAATTCATTTGAATATGAACCCGTATAACTCAAAGATACTCGTTCAGAAAGTTATGGACAGGTATATGGTGATACACAGACCGGGGGATCCGTTAAGCGTAAAAATGACTGACGATGTCTTCGGAACCGGTTTTAAAAGAAGGCCACATCCGAAGTACAAAGACGAAATACCGATATACAGGTTCATTAAGGATATGATAATCACCCACAGGGGATGTCTGAACGATATATCATGTTCCCAAGACATTCTGACTGAAGGGAGAATGATATGTTCCAGATCGCAGCATTCCGTCAGAAAAGAGGTGACCTCTTTCGTCCGTTCAAAGGAATATAACAAAACACTGCGGGTTTTCGGGCTGCCCAGGTTTAACCACTACGGAGTTTATGTTTCAAAAACTGCAGTTTGCGCCAAATGCACCAGACTTTCGTGTACCATGCCTGATATCTGTCCCAATATTTCAAAGGATGAGGGACAGTCAAAGCTTTTTTCGGCATTCGATGAAACTACGAACCTGAGAAATATCTATACCGCTTCGGAAGCAGATATAAGGCTGCTTCTTTCGGATATGTCTTCCTGCAAAGATCTTCTGACGAAAAGGAATGACGGCGTTATAAATCTTGATGCATACAAAAACGATCTGGAAAATACATTAAGAGACATCAGGTTTTTGAGGAAAAAAGCAGGGGAGTACGGTAAAAAGAACCTTAAATTCAAAATCAGTATTACTGCGGGTTATCCCGGCGTTAATGATATAGATACGGATCTTATTGTGAAAACAATGGAGGATACCGGGGCGGAAATAGGCGATGTGAGGCATTTCGTTCCTCTTCCGATGACGATAGAAAGCGCAATATTCTGTAATCTTAAAGATAAAAAACTTTCCGGGATGAGAAAGCTTGCTGCGCTGCTGAAAAAGATCAGAGGAGATTCGAAAAAGAAAAAGGGCCGAAAAAACAGCCCTTAGATCTTATTGGTAGCGGGAGTAGGATTCGAACCTACGGCCTTCGGGTTATGAGCCCGACGAGCTACCAGACTGCTCCATCCCGCGATACAGGTTCCAAATATAAGGAAGTGCGGTTGTAAAGTCAAGAAAAAATGTTTATTTTTTGCCCGAAAAAGCGGAGTTGTAAAATTGCCGGAAAAAAGAAATATTCTATACGCGGTACTTGACTGGGGGATAGGTCATGCCACCAGATCTCTTCCGATTATCAGAAAGCTTGCGGAAGATCATAATATTACTGTTATGTCAACAGGCAGATCTCTAAATCTGCTCAGATCTGAACTTCCCGAAACAGAAATGATCGATCATCCCGATTATTCTGTCAGATACACCAGAAAAAAGTGGACAATGCTTCCGTCTCTGGCCATGCAGCTTCCCCGAATTCTTTTAAGGATCGGAGAGGAGCACCGGTACACCGAAAGGCTTGTGCAGGAAAAAAAATTCGACAGGATCATTTCCGACAACCGTTATGGCGTTTATTCGGAAAAAGTGCCGTCTTTTCTTATAACGCATCAGCTCAGATTTAAACTTCCCGGACCGCTGAGCCCGGCCGAAAAGCTGTCGGAATACTTCTGCAGAAAAAAGTTCAGGCATTTTAAAAGGATATTTGTTCCTGACGAAGCTCAAAATCCATGCCTTTCAGGTTCTCTGTCGCATACACGATATGCAGGAAAAGATCCCCGTATAATATATTGCGGGATACTTGCCGATCTGAAAAATGATGTTGAAGATATTCCGTCCGATCTGCTTTTCATTATATCCGGACCGGAGCCCCAGAGAACAATTTTCGAAAACAGGATACTCGAACAGGCGGAAAATCTGGACGGCACCATGATCGTTGTGCGGGGGGTTACAGAAAGCAGAGAGGAATCCGTCCGCGGGGGAATGAAGATATATTCGAGCGTCGAAAGAGATAAGCTGTCTGCAATGATCAGAGGTGCAAAGGCGGTGGTCTCAAGACCGGGTTATTCGACTGTTATGGAGCTTACCGCGCTTCGGAAAAAGGCATTATTCATACCTACCCCCGGTCAGACCGAACAGGAGTATCTGGCAGAATATTACAGAAGTATGAATTATTTTCCGTCAGTTCCGCAGCACAAAATGGAACTTTTTTCAGATACCGCTCTTATAAACAGTTCTGAGCCGCCGGTTCTAATCCCGAACAGGATCGGAGAGATCATAGATGAGATCGTATCGTAGAATTTTAATACTGATAATAATATACACAAAGCTGATCGCAGCCGGAGGTCCTGTTCTGGAGGTTACAGGAGAGCCGTATTTCACCGCCCGGATCCTTCAGGATGCAGTTTCCGGTATGGACCCTATGGCGGATCATGAAAAGGTCATCAGCACTATTCTGGACCTGTATGTTGAAAGGTCATTTCCTCTCGCCGTTATAACTCTTGACAGTATATCGGAAAGATCAGGATCAAAAACCCTCTATCTTAATATTACCGCAAATGATTATGTCAGAATAGACAGGCTTTCTTTTCCCGGTGCGGTCAGAACGAATGAAAGCATACTTAAAAGAATATGCGGCATAACGAAAGGCGAAAGGTTTAATGAGGAAAAAGTCAAAAATGCACCTTTGAGGCTTTACAGGACAGGTCTTTTTTCAAAACTGCCCTCTTATTCGATCTACAGGGCGGACGGACAATACGGTATCAGGCTTAGCGTTGAGGAGAGAAGGTTCAACGAAATACTGCTTCTGGGAGCATATTCCGGCGGTGAGGCAAAAGGGGAATATTCTTTCTCCGCCGGATTGAGATTTGATAATATCAAAGGCACAATGCGGAAAACGGCGTTTGCCTGGAACAGATCTGGCTCGGAAAAAGAGGATATTTATCTTTCCTACACGGAACCGTTTCTGCTGACCGCGCCTCTGTCAACCGCTTTCGAATTTGCCCAGAAATACAGAAAAGACGAAATGCTGAAAAGGTATTTTTCGGCCAGACAGACATACAGTCCCGATCTGATATTCAGTTTAAAATACGGGTTTTCCTCAAGATCGATATTTCCGGGCGGCAGAACGAACCGCGGCAGAAAAATAACCGAAACCCGATATTTCGGCGGTATTGGCCGCAGCGATCTGTTCGAAGCCGGAATGATACCTTCCGTGGCAGGATACGGATATGAGCTTGGTTTTTCATCAGTCGAAATCGTGATCGCCGATTCTTTAAAGTCGTCGGGGGTTGAGATAAATGCTGACCTGAAAAATTCGGTAAAACTGAGAAAAGATGTTTTTCTTGTTACGGCCATCCGTTATGAGCAGATATTTATGAATAAAGACCTGCCGGAATTGAGCAGGATCAGTTTTGGAGGGGCAGCATCATTCCGCGGTTACAGGGAGGATCATTTCAGGTCGGATGTTCTTATAAGACAGACCGCCGATATTATCTATGTAACTCCGTCCGGAGAGCTTGCATTTTCGGCATTCGCCGATGCCTGTCAGTATAATTTTCGATCTGAGAACGCCAAAAAGATAAAAAACCTTTCAGCTCTTTTCAGTTTCGGATCGGGTATCATATACGAAAGGGCCGCCGGGGTAATATCCGTATCGGCCGCCGTTCCTGCCAGAGAGGGTTTGCAAAACAGCGTTCTTCATGTAAGGTATTCAGTCAGGTTCTGATCAGTTTTTTCTCGACAAAACATATATTTTTAGTTATATTGCCTTTCAAGCAAACTGACAACGGAGGAAGAAAATGAAGAAAATCGTATATCTTATCATCATTCTGACACTCGCAGCACTGTATTACAGCTGCAGCAGCGATGATAAAAAATCACCTGTATCGCCCGATCCTACTATACTGAATGTATTTGTAATGGACATTGCGGATTCTACTGCGATCGAAGGAGCGAATGTCGTTCTTTTTGACGCGGAGACCAACCAGTCCGTTGCAAGAGAGCTTTCCGATGAGGACGGAAAAACCAGTTTCCATACGGCTTCGGGAACATATTATGTGGAGATTAGTGCCCAAAGCTATAATTCGTCACCTGCTCCAAATGTTACCGCCGTACCTTTTACAGTAGCCGGATCTACAACGACCGTACAGAACAGATATCTTACATCGAGCTATGTTGACGACAGTGGCTACATTACCGGATATATCAGCCCGGCCACTGCGAATTTTCTGGTCATCGCCGACAGCGGAACGGAAACTTACACCACAGTATCCGGACCGGACGGTTTTTTCGTGATATACAACCTGCCCTACGCGACATATTCATTCAATGCTTATAAAGCCGGCTACAAACATGATTCGACAGAGCCCGCATCAGTAACTCTTTCAAATAACTCTCACCACGCCGAACTGACTGTAAATGTTTCGGTTTATCAAGGATCATCGTTCAGCGGACAGATAGGTTTCAGAGCGGGAGCGCTAGAAAAGGTGACCGACATGGCGCTGAGAGAAAGAAATTCGAACAGGGTAATACCCGGACTTACGACACTTGCTGAGCAGGCTGAAGGATTATGGATATATTCTTTTGAGAATATTCCGGACGGCGACTATGAAATATGGGCATCATTCAGAAATGACAGCAATGTCGTTGATCCGCATCAGGTACTAATAGAGGATCCCGAAAGGCTTTTTGTTTCCTTTCCGGCGGATGACGGTACCGAAAAAGAAAAGATATTTCTTGTGAACTCTATACTTATAGAAGGGCCGACTAATACTCCCGAAGTGATCATTCCCGTCAGTATAGATACTTTGACTCCCGAATTCTCATGGACAATACATGAGTCGTATAATCAGAGAAAGGAATGGTTTATAGAGGTAAGGGACATTAATGGCGACCGGATATGGGGCGGATTTAATTCTGACGGTACTGTAAACCACGATGTGATAGGACCTGAAACACTGAGTGTCGTTTTCAATTTTGACGGAAGAGCGGCAGAGGAACTCAAAGACGGCGGTATCTATCAGTGGCAGATCTGGGCAGACCACGGAATGCCCGGGACTCTGGGCCGTGTGGACAAGCTTCTTTCCTCTTCGGAAGATCTCATGGGACTTTTCAGAGTCGTACTTCCCGCCGAAGGAGAAGGTGATAAATAAACAAGACTTAAAAAAAGCCGGGCTGTCCCGGCTTTTTTGTTACCTTCCGATCGAGTGGTATTCGACGCCGGCCTCTTTCATTGCGGTTAAAGTGTGAATGTTGCGCCCGTCATAGACAAGCGGAGTTCTCATCAGTCTCTTATAGTCGGCCGGCTTAACCGAACGCACCTCGCTCCACTCGGTGAAAACAAAGCACACATTCGCGTCCTTCAGCGTTTCAAGCGGGCAATTTACATATTTTATTGTGCCGTTAAGGTTTTTTCCCTCAGGATAAAGCTTTGCGAAATGGTCAGATCCTACCGGATCGTAGGCGATTATATCCGCGCCGTGCTCTAAGAGAAGCGGGATATTGTCGAGCGACGGTGCTTCGCGCAGATCGTCCGTGCCCGGCTTGAAGGTAAGACCCAGAACGGCCACTTTCAGACCGGAGAAAGTGATAAGCCGCCTGCTCGCCTTTTTATACAGCATTGTTTTCTGAGCAGTATTTACATCAATGGCGGCTTTAACTGTCCGCAGTTCGTAACCGTGCTGCTTTGCGAGATATTCGAGCGCTTTTGTATCCTTCGGGAAACATGAACCGCCGTATCCTATGCCGGCATTCAAAAATTTCGCGCCTATCCTCTCATCATAGCTCATTCCTTTCGCCACATCCTGAATGTCGGCCCCGACCAGTTCGCACAGGTTGGCGATATCGTTCATGTACGATATCTTGAGCGCGAGAAAATCGTTGGAAGCGTATTTTATCATTTCGGCGGATCTTCTGGAAACCGAAACGATAGGAATGTTGAAAGGTTCATATATCTTAATAAGCAGTTCTTCAGCCCATTTACTTTCGGTGCCGATGATTATTCTCGCCGCCTGAAGAGTGTCCTTTACAGCCGTTCCCTGCGCCAGAAATTCAGGATTGGAGGCGACCTCGAACTTTACTCCGTTCTTCAGAAAGTCGCGGATGAACTGCTCCACCTTGTCGTTGGTTCCGACAGGCACCGTGGATTTTACCACGACGAGACAGTCCTTTTCAATGCTTTCCGCTATCTGCCTGGCGACCGTCGCGATATGGGCAAGATCGGCGCTTCCGTCAGGCCTTTCCGGAGTTCCCACACCGATAAAGACCGCATCCGCATCCCTGTAGGCAGTTTTATAGTCAGTCGTATAGTCAACTCTGCCTTCGGCATAGTTCTTCTTCATCAGCTCCTCAAGGCCTTCCTCATGAATGGGCGAAATACCCTGCTTCATCTTTTTAACTTTAGCCCCGTCAATGTCAACGCACACAACATCGTGGCCGATCTCGGCGAAACATACTCCCGCTACAAGTCCAACATATCCCGTGCCTGCTACAGCAATTTTCATCTGTCTTTCTCCGTCAAAATTAAACTGCGTTAAATATAATTTAAATGTTGAAAATAGGCAAACCTTCCTTTATATTTGTAAAGTTAAATTAATCCGCAAACAAAAAGAGGTGAACCTTTTGAAGATCATCAATGTAGTTGGAGCCCGTCCTAATTTTATGAAGATCGCGCCAATCCATAATCTCATGCTCAAAACCGATGGCATAAAGCCGGTCCTTGTACATACAGGGCAGCATTATGACGAAAAAATGTCGAAGGTATTCTTTGACGACCTAAAAATGCCGGAACCGGACATATATCTGAATGTCGGAAGCGGAAGCCACGCCGTGCAGACAGCAAAGATCATGATAGAATTCGAAAAAGTGGTGCTTGAACATAAACCGGATCTCGTGCTTGTGGTCGGGGATGTCAACTCGACTGTCGCATGCACGCTCGTGGCCGTCAAGCTGGGCGTAAAATGCGCCCATGTGGAAGCCGGTCTGAGAAGTTTCGACAAAAGAATGCCCGAAGAGATCAACAGGATGATGACCGATGTTGTCTCCGATTATCTTTTTATATCCGAACCGAGCGGAATAATCAATCTTGAGCTTGAAGGCACTGAGGAAAGAAAAATGTTCTTTGTAGGCAATGTCATGATAGATTCACTTATCAATCATTTAAACGCGGCTGACGGCTCACAGATACTCGAAAAGCTCGGAGTTGAGAAGGAAAAATTCTGCCTCGTCACTTTGCACAGGCCATCAAATGTGGATGATGAAAATAACGCGAAGTTACTCGTCGAAACTCTTATCGAAGTCTCAAAGAAGATAAAGATCGTTTTCCCCATCCATCCGAGAAGTTTAAAGAATTTTGAGGCTATGGGAATATTAAAAGGCTTTTCGGACAATGAGAATATCATACTAACCGAACCTTTAGGATATCTCGATTTTGTTAAGCTTATGAAAGAAAGTAAGTTTCTCCTGACTGATTCGGGCGGCATACAGGAGGAGACGACCTATCTGGGAAAACCGTGCCTGACTTTGCGCGAGAATACGGAAAGGCCGGTCACTATATCGGAAGGCACGAATATCCTGATCGAAAAACTGGATATGAACGATATTCTCGGACATGTTGACAACATACTTTCGGGAAAAGCGAAAAAAGGCACAATACCGAAGTGTTGGGACGGTAAGACGGCGGAAAGGATCGTGGAAATACTTAAAGCCATAAAACAGGGGTGATGAATGTTCAAAAATAAAACACTGCTTATCACAGGCGGAACAGGTTCGTTCGGGAACGCCGTACTGAACAGGTTTCTGCATACGGAAGTAAAGGAGATCAGGATATTTTCAAGGGATGAGAAGAAGCAGGA
>SLFX01000042.1 GCA_007124045.1 Candidatus Delongbacteria bacterium
GCAACTACGGGGGATATTCTTCTGTAGGTGAAAGCGCCCGGGATGATAACTTTTCTGTCTATTCTCATGGCCGTCAGTATCAGTGTGGATAATACCAGAAGCACCATCATAAGTACTGCTGTCATTATTGATTTTTTAATTGTTACCAGCATAATTTTCCTTACGGATCTTTAAATGTTGAGGTCTCTGAACAGATCTTCTATTTTAGCTTGAAGTTCTTCCACGCTGTCATTTGTTTCTATCACGAAATCCGACTTATCTTCCATTTCGTCATATTTGGATTGAGCACTTAACCTTGAGGCAGCCTGTTTTTCTGAAATTCCTTCCCGCTTCATTATTCTCTGAACGGACAGATCATGGGATGTTCTGGTATAGACTACCCTGTCCATCAGTTCGTTTAAACCGGATTCAATAAGTACAGCTCCCTCTACAACGCAGTTTTCATGCTCTTCAAGAAGATCAAGAGTTTCTTTTACGATAAAACCGAAGAATATTGAATTGAGCTTGTCGAGTTCTGATCTGTCCGAAAAAACCAGAGTACCGAGTTTTTTACGGTCTATCTCGCATCCTGTCACATAACCGTCGCCGAATACTCTGGTAATCTCCGCAAGAACTTCCGGGTACTTGCACGGAACCAGCTTTCCGATCTCGTCGAGGTTGATATGATAAAAGCCTTTCTGTTCAAAAAAGTTTGCTACAGTCGTCTTTCCGCTTCCTGATTTTCCGAATATTCCCACCTTCAAAACATCACCTTTCATTCTTTTACATTGAATTACGCTAAATATAAACTTTTTTATTGATTATTCAAGTAATATGTTGACCAAAAGGTTTTTAATTGTGACAAAGAGCATAATATAAAGGTTGAACCGCTAGATAATTATCAGTCCGCAATCAAAAAGATCGTCCCAGACCTCATTACAGATAAAATGCTTGAATGTTATTCCTTTGGTATTAGGGAAAGATATTTCAGCATTTTTTATGCTGGTTCCTTCAAGTGATTTATAAATACTTGATGATTCAAGGAGCTTTTTCAGCCAATGGGCTATTTTGAAAGGTAATTCGTACTCAAAGTTACCGCCTTCTCCCTGTGCGGAAATAATTTTTCCTTTTAAAACGGCTGACCTTCCAAGCCATATTATTTTCTTTGAAGGATCGGGAGCCGGAAGTGGTTTTGACAATATTTTTTTCACGAACTTTTTCTTTACTGAAGGCAGAGGTGTTTTAAAACCGAACCATGAACCGATTGATTTTTCAATACCCGTTTGAAGCATGAAATTGTAAACAGATTTTTTTAAACCTTCTGAAAATTTATCGGGATCATTATTTGTCTTTTCGATATAGGATATATCATTATTTGCAAAAGGCCCGGGTATGTAATTATCCGGTTCGACACCATATTTTTCCCTTTCAAAAAAAACCGGACTGTGAACTGTAAGGCTGAATCTGTGCCAGAAAGCCGAATTTACGAGACCTGCCTCAAAAAGTTGCCTCAATACTTCGGCGGAATCGATAATATCCTGTTCTGTTTCGCCGGGGAATCCGTATATCATGTATGCGTGAACCAGAATTTTTGACCTTCTGAAATTTTTCATTACAGTGACAGCCTCTTCAATATCTATACCCTTGTTCATTCTCTTCAAAGTATCGGCACTGCCTGATTCCAGGCCGCCCACTGCAGCAATGAACCCCGAGTGTTTTAGTAAAGAGCACACATCTTCTGTAAAAGCCTTATCGAATCTGATATTTCCCCACCACTCGATTTTAATACCCTTTTTGATCAGCTCAAGGGCTAATCTTACAGCGTGTGACGGAGAGATGGCTTCATCTGTAAAATGGAATCTTCTGATACCGGTCTGCATGATCAAAGTTTCGATGTCTGTTATTAAATCATTTATGTTTTCGGGAATGAAATCTTTGATATAGGGAAGTGAAGTATCGCAAAAAGAGCATTTATGCCAATAGCAGCCCTTTGCCATACGGATCTTCAGAGTTTTGTTCTCCGACCAGAGCCGGAGCATCGGATTTACGGATTCGAGAACGGGAATATAATCATCCATTCTAATTCCGGAATAATCCGGAATTCCTCTTTTGATTTCATGCTGTTTTTCATTACCGTTTACAAATCTGACCTTGTTTTGCACAACAAAATAAGTTCTGACAAGATCGTCTCCGGTTATTTTACCTTTTGCCATGTCAATTATCTGTAAAAGCGGAATTTCTCCGTCATCAAGACAAACATAATCCGCATACTTAAATATCTCAGGATCGCTCATGTTTCTAAGTTCCGTATTTACATATCCCCCTCCAAGAACCGTGATCTTTTCCGGGTGTTTTGTTTTTATATAACGGCAACATTTTAATGCTCCTGCAAGTGTTCCGGGAAAAGGTACCGATAGAGCTATTATATCATAGGTTGAAATATCAGCCCGATCGAGTTCACGATCAATGAAAAAGCTTATCAGGTCATCATCTTTATCTGTTTTCTTAATCAAAGAAGCTGAATGTGCCGGGCTGAGGGAAAGCTTTTCGCCGTATCTGGAAAATCCATAATCGGGGCATACCGATCTGTAGAAGAGGTACACATCTTCAAGATACATAGTCGCAATATACTTATCATACTCTTCTGCATTCAGTCCCGAAACATTTCTGCTGAGAGCTGATCCGGACATTTTCCAAAGGGGAATGTCTGAAGGCAAAGAATCTTCATTTCCTTTAAGAAACCCGAGTATAAGGTCAATATTTTTATAATACAGATCAAAATTTTCTATAAAAAATTCCGAATTACCGTCGCTGAAAGAGTTTTTCTTTATGATGTGATTTTTCAGTATCTCCAAACCGCTTTGTGAATACATTGCGGAAGTTGTTTTTATTCCAAGGTCCAGTACACCGGTCCCGATACCATTCGACCTTAGAAAACCCTGAAGATAGGGCAATGATGAGTAAGGAGAGTTGATCTGTGTGAATGGAGGCAGTATTATAAGTACTTTCATTTAAGTTTACCAAAGAATTGATTTGAAAGTTAGCAAAAAAAACACGATATTTCAACACTTAAGTTAACTGGGAGTGATTATTATGAAAGAAAAGGTGTCACCCATAAACAATATCTGGCTTGCAATGATACTTATTTCTGTTGTGGTTGCAGCCTTTAAAGGCAATATGGAAGCCGTAACACACTCAAGCTTTGATTCTGCAAAAGCCGCCGTGACACTTGCGATAGGTTTGATAGGAGCAATGGCACTATGGTTAGGTCTGATGAAAGTTCTTGAGGCGGCCGGTGCTCTTGATTTTATTTCCCGCCTGATCTATCCTGTTATGAAAAAAATATTTCCCGATATTCCTGAAGGCCACCCTGCGCTTTCAGCGATTATTATGAATATGTCGGCAAATATGCTCGGACTTGGAAATGCGGCCACACCTATCGGAATCAAGGCAATGAAAGAACTCGACCGCATAAATCCCGAAAAAGGTACCGCGACAGATTCGATGGCTCTTTTTCTTGCAATAAACACATCAAGTGTTACTGTTCTGCCGCTTGGAGTTATAACTGTCAGGGCTGTTGCGGGGGCGGTATCACCCGCTGCGATAATTATACCTGCCATCCTGGCGACTACAGTTTCAACAATAACAGCGATTTTTGCTTCTAAATTTTTTTCTGACGGATCCAATAAAGACAGTGCGCCGACCTTTGAAGAAGAAAAAAATATAATCTCTAACGAAAAAGGGAAAATACCATTATTCAAAATTTCTGTCTTTGTTATTTTCTCACTCCTAATAGCTCTTTCTGCCGCAATTAATCTTTCAAGAGCAGATATTATCACATTCGATACTGTGTTCAGCTCAATTTCCAACTGGCTGATACCCCTCCTGATATCTTTTTTCCTGCTTGCCGGATATTTGAACAATGTTAAGGTATATGAAGTTCTGACAGACGGCGCAAAAGAAGGTTTTAATACAGCTGTACGGATTATACCTTTTATGGTTGCGATCTTTGTTGCAATAGGTATGTTCAGGGCATCCGGAGCTCTTGATATTTTTGCCGAGACCGTCAAACCCCTCACAAGTCTTGTAGGCATGCCGGCCGATGTTCTGCCGCTTGCTCTTATCCGTCCGCTTTCAGGCAGCGGCTCATTTGGTATAATGGCTGAGATAGTTAACCGAGATCCTGATTCTTTTTCCTCTTTCCTCGCTTCAGTCATGCAGGGTTCAACAGAAACTACATTCTATGTCATCGCGGTATATTTTGGTGCGATAGGGGTAGTACGCAGCCGGCATACGATCAAAGCGGCACTGGTTGCAGATCTTGCCGGAATAAGCGCAGCTTTGATTTTTGCCAAAATATTCTATTGATAACCGGCTCAGGATTGTTTATAATACAAACGGATTTAAAATTACAGGATAAAGGAGAATTTTAATGTTTGATCTGATAATAATTGGAGGCGGACCGGCAGGACTTACAGCAGGAATATATGCCGCCAGATCAAAAATGAATGCCGTTCTTTTGGAAAAAATGGTTCCCGGTGGTAATGTCTCAATAACTTCAGAGGTTGAAAATTATCCCGGCACACCGAATGTCAGCGGACCTGAGCTGGTTATAAACATGGAAAAACAGGCAAGAGATTTTGGTCTTGATATCAAAAGTGAAGAGGTGGTTTCGATAGAAGTGGGAGCAGGCACAAAGGGACATACTGTAAAGACAGATTCAGGCGAATATGTTTCTAAATCTGTTCTTATAGCCACCGGATCTAATCCGCGAAGGCTTGGATGCCCGGGCGAAGAAGAGCATATAGGAAAGGGCGTTTCCTACTGCGCCACATGCGACGGAGCATTTTTCAGAGAAAAAGAGATTGTAGTCGCAGGAGGAGGTGACTCGGCCGTAGAGGAAGCTTTATTTCTTACAAAATTTGCATCAAAAGTTACTATAGTTCATAGACGCGACAGATTAAGGGCCACCAGAATTATTCAGGAAAAGGCCTTTAAAAATTCCAAAATAGATTTTATATGGGATAGTGTTATAGACTCTATCGAAGGAACTCCGACGGTTAAAAATGTAAAGATAAGGAATGTGAAAACATCAGAAGTGACGGATTTTAAAGCTGACGGTGTATTTGTATTTGTGGGATACATTCCGGGTACCGAGTTTGTTCCCGGTATAATATCGAAAAACAACGAAGGGTATATTATAACCGATATTGAAATGAGAACCAATATCCCCGGTGTTTTTGCAGCCGGAGACATCATTTCAAAGAAACAAAGGCAGATAGTTACAGCATGCGGAGACGCTGCAACAGCTATAAAATCGATAGAAAGCTATAACGAATGGTATTACGAAGAAGATCAGTATATCTGATTATTCATCTTTGTAGCGAGTCTTTGAATATTTCAGTATTATAAAATTTCCATTACCTGAAAAAAATATGTTATTTTTTCAAAATTAATATCAAAAAAGAACGCCCATAAAAACACTACTGAGACCAGTATAAGAAAATTTATCCACAAAACTCTTCTGAGTGTGGTTTTATACGAGACAGCCATTATCAGAAAAAGTCTGAAAACGAACCAAAGCATAGATAGAAACATTAAAAAAAGAATAACTCTTGCCACTCCGGGGTTGAATACCCGCAAGAAAAAAGCAGATAAAGGTACAAATGGCAAAAAAACTATAGTATTCCATAAAACCATCGATATGGCTATTGGAAGTGAATAACGGGTATTGAAAAATACTGAAATGAATTTTAAAACCAACGCGGTTATCAGGACCAGAGTCAGCAAAAAAAGAACTGATGAAATAATGAAAAGTAAAGGTTCCCAGGAGCTTACTGCTATGAACTTTTTAAAGACATCGTTCCTGATGAAATATGTAATAAAATAATCGAATTTTTCATCCTGTCTGTAAGAATAGAACAAAGTTGACATAACAGCTGAAATACCGTATGCTGAAATAACGCCGACAAAAAGCGCCTGTGATATCTGAGTTATCCTCCTGTCCCTTATGTCAATAAAAAATGCATCCGGATTCTTTAAACTCCTCAGACTGTGGATAAGCAGATAATGTTCTCTTTTTACCATGTACAGATAAAGAAATGTCAACACAATTCCTATAATGAAGTATATATTAACTTCCTGAGATTTGTATTCGCCCCGGGACAGAGCAGGAGCCGCTCTGTTTTTAAATATTGCGTCGGCAACTCTGAAAGATAATCTTTCATCGCCTTCATAATTAAGCAGTCCATTCCTGATAATATGGTGGTCATCGCCCGGTTTATTCGTAATTAGAGTCACATCACTCCTTCTGTCTCTGAACGAATCGATTATAAAACCGGAAATACTATTACCGGAAGCAAAAAGATTGTATGTATCAAGAAGTCTTTTTGCCTGAGCAGGTTCGCTGTAAGGATCTGACCAGCCGCCATAATTTTTGGGATATACACGGCTGAGTCTGTTGTTGACAATTATTGGTCTTGTTCTGGATTTGCTCTCAATATTCAGAGCCAGTTCCTCGATTACGGATTCCGGAAGATAGTTGTTGATAGTGATCACATTGAAATCAGTGACTTTGTAGTATTCTTCATATTCGGTATATTCAGAAGTTATAAAAGTCAGAACTTCATCGCTTATCTCCCTTGAGCGGTCGGAAAGATCTTTTATAAAGTCAACTGCGTGCAGATCATAAACATTATAACCGAAACCCAGTCCCACGCCGAAAAGACTGACATGATTTTTATCTCTTTTCAAAGATTTTGTCAGAATATTCATGGCATTATCAGTAAAATTTTTATCACGCAATGATGAAGTGGGAGCTCTATTTACAGGTATCTCTATTAATACAAAAATACCGTATCTGTCACAAAGATCGAGAATATAAGGATGTGGGGGATAGCCTTTACAGTAAAGAATATTTGCCCCTGTATTTTTTATTTTTTCTATTTCGCTTTTCATTGCGGAATAAGTTACGGCATTACCCATATTTTTTATGTCTTCGTATCTGGAAACCCCCTTCAGAAAAATTTCATTTCCGTTAAGCATAAATGTGTTGCCGTTCATTTTCAGGTCCTTGAAGCCGAAGTGCATATCGAATCTGTGAAAATCCGTTTCTTTTGCGGTGTCACTCTCTTTCCCGATGAAAACAGAACACATATAAAGATTAGGTTCATCCGGTGACCATAGTTTTGGGTCAGGTATTTCAAAGTTGAATCTTACTGTCGTATTATCGAATCTTCTGACGCTTAAATGTTCTTTTTCGCTTTTATAAACCTGTCTCTTCGACGCAGACTCTTTTATTTCAAAATAGGAGTAAATATTCCTTTCATGCTTTAACGAATCCTCGTCGCTTATTCTGATATAACTGTTGTCTTTTATTTCTGCTGTCAGTTCAGCACTTGCCTTTGTATAATCATTATTGAAATAATACTTGATCTCAGCATCCGAAACATGTATTTCGGAGGTGATCAGGAGGTAAACATCTCTAAATATTCCGCCGTAGTTTCTCCATCCGTCAACCTGCATTTTCGCAGGTATCGTACTGTCACTAAGCCTGTTGTCAACTTCAACAAGAAGTGTGTTAGTAGATGAGAAGTTCAGATGGTTATTATCAAGATTGACAGTAAAAGAATTAAGCCCTGAATGGTTTTCAATAAAAACATCATTAACTTTAATATTGGCATTATAATTAACTCCGTAAAAAATCAGTTTGTACGATCTGTCAGATGACCTTTTGCCTCCAAGAAAAAAATTGGTTTTAAAAAACACCTTCCTGTCACTGTCATAATTGTCATACGCCGAGGGAATGCTTATATCTTTCCAGTTGTCATCACCTTCAAGTCTGAACTGCCAGTTGGTATTGAGGGGAACTTTTTTTGTGAATTTATTTTCCGGATACAATCCTGAATCTACATACATTGAAAGATCTTCGGGATTGGAATAGAAAATGACTGGAAATATTTCCGAAAAAAAGGCTAAGGTGAATAATAAATATAGAAGACTCAGTTTTATTCTGTTCATCATATAATGTCTAACAGATCTTTAGGAAATCTTTCTTTTTTGAGAAGGTCGTTGACTGTTTTGGCTGGACAGAAAACTTCCCTGGGCAGTTCAACAAAAACTGTAAGCCATTTTGACATTGCTCCGTTCCATAGTCCCGGTCGTTCAAGAACTCTTATACTCTTACCGTTCCAGGTTTTTTCAGCGATAAAATAAGAATCTTTGTCTATGAAGTCATCAAGTTCATAGTTCCTGCCGCGATGGTCTTTCAAAGAACAAGCAATATTAACAGGGTTGAAATGCGTTGAGCTGTCAAATATTTTTTTCTTTTCCGGATCCTGCAGATCAACCTGAGATGATTCTACTATCTGTAGCGAGACCCCGTTTCTATTCCTGACAAAAAAAGGTCCTCCGCCCGGTTCACCTGTATTTTCGATCATGCCGCAAACCCTTATGGGTCTGTTAAGAAAATCATAAATGAACTTTTTTAAAGCCGGAAGCCTGGTGTCTTTGATCATATCCTCTATGTCGGTAAAAAGATATTCTTTGGAAAACGCATTCACCTGGTCTATAATGTCGTATGTAAATGTTTCCATATTGTCTGTAAAGAATCTAATAGTTGATTCCAGCTTTAACAGATAGCCGAATAAAAGCTTATTGTATTCGTCAGAAATCTCCCTGTGATCACTGTTCACAATATTATCAATATTTTTTATGAGAACCAAATCTCCCTTATGATCGTTCAGATTTTTTATAAGTGCTCCATGACCTCCGGGTCGTGTAAGAATCTCACCGTTATCTTTTCTGACAAGAGTTCCGTCGGTATGTAGAGAAATTGTATCGGTCGTTCTGTCCTGAACTGAAAAATCAATGCTCAGTAGGGAAGAGGGGAATTGATCTCGTAAATTTTCAATAATATCTTCGGCCTGTTTAATGAACATTTCAGGAAAAGTAAAATGTACCTTTATCCGTCTCTCTTCGCTCATAACAAGACTTTTTGCCTCTATAATATGCTCCTCAAGAGCTGTTCTGGAAATATTGTCATCATATTTTGTGAATTTGAGTAGAGCTTTAGGTTTGTTTGCATAGTTTAAACCTTTTTCATAAAGAATGCATTCGATTATCTGATTCCAGTCCTTTTCTGCTATCATATTCTCTATGTCCAGGTTCCTGAAAAGAAAAACATTATTAAGATCATTAAAAAAAGGCATGTCTTTAATATTTTCCATTGTTGTTTTTGCCGAGCTGTCAAGATCGCCGTTAAGTGCTTTAATAAGACTGTTGAACATCCTTGTCGCCGCCCCGGAAGCAGGAATGAATTTTGACATCCTGCCGCTTGCTTTTGCATTTTCATACAATTTCAGAAGATCATTTTTTTCTTCTTCATTGATCTTTTTAATACCGTTTGACAGAGTGGCAGGATATAGTATTTCCGAATAGCGGTTATTTCCGGAAAGTTTTTCTATCTGATCGACAGCTTCGGTTTCAGAAATATTTGATCTCTCAAGATCCGATATGTCCTTTTCTGTAAAACTATTCATAATTCTACCCCGAATAAGCTTTAAGTATTTCCACAACAGGCTTCTCGCCGTTATTTAATTCAATAGTCATATACGAGTTGTAATCCACATATCTGTTAGCAGTCAGACTTCCCGGGCTTAGTATCATCTTATCACCGAGAAAACTGATTTCCGGATGATGGTGATGACCATAAAGTATTACATCTGCTTCCGGAAAAGCGTAATGCAGATCATTTTTTTTAATAAGATGACCGTGGGTAACGGCAAATTTGATTCCGCCGCAGGAGAATTGTTCTTCCGTTTCCAGAACATCTGAAAGCGCATGGTCATTGTTGCCTTTAACTGCGATGAGTTTATGTGATGATTTCATGAAATTATAAAACTCAGTACTTACAAAGTCACCGCAGTGAACCACATATCTGCTTTTTGAGATCAGTTCAAGAATTTTTCCCGGAAGTGAAAAACCGGTATTATAATGTGTATCCGATAGCACCGTAATCATCAATATGAAACTCCTGAAGCAAAATATTCGAGAGCTTTGATCCTGTCAGTTGAAATCTCCTGTGCAAGTTCATCAAGGGATGAGAATTTTTTTTCTGAACGCAGTCTTTTTAAAAAATTGACATATATTATAGAGCCGTATATATCAGAATCGAGCCCGAAAATAAAATTTTCCAGGTTCAGATCGTGATCTCCGGCAGTGGGTTTTCTACCCACATTTGTTATTCCCTGATATATACTTCCGTCCAAAACAGTCTCGGTGATATAGACTCCTGAAAGAGGTAGAGCTTTCAAAGAACCGGACAGATCAATATTAGCTGTCGGAAAACCTATCTTTGAACCGATACCTGTCCCTCTTACGACTCTGCCGGAGAGAGAATAAGTGTAGCCGAGCATTAAGTTTGATTCCTCGATTAGTCCTTCTGATATGCTGTTCCTGATCCGGGTACTGGATATTCTACGGTTTTTGTACATTACAGGTTCGGCAAAATAAAGGCTTATGCCGTTTTCATCGCACAATGATTTAAGAAGTGACCCGTCGCCTTTACGGTCATGACCGAAGGAGTGGTTCTGGCCGGCTACCACGGCTCTTACTTTAACTTTGTTGAATATCAGTTCACGGTAAAAGTCACTGCTGTCCGTTTTAGCAAGATCATCAGTGAATTTCATATAGTATATGTACGCCGGCAGCTGAGAAGATATACGGGTGGATTTTTCATCTTTAGTCGTTAAAAGTTTAAGATCATAATCTTTATCAATCACCTTTCTCGGATGTGGTTCAAAAGTTATGACGAGCGGTGTGGTATTGTTATTTGCTGAGACCGATCCGAGTTTTTTAAGAAGTGATGAATGTCCCTTGTGAATACCGTCAAATGAACCTGTTGTTATAGATACACTGTTTCCTTCAATCTCTGAAAGGTTTTTGATTACACCAGGAAACATATTCTGCAGCTCTCCTTTATTCAATTCATCATTTCCCAATTTCTTTAAGCCAGAATTCCGCTTCACTTTTTACCGTCAGATCTTTCAATGCCTCTTTCAAATGTTTTTCGGCATCGTTGATTTTTTCCATTTTTATAAGAGCTTTAGCTTTTTCCAGATGTGCAAGACCAAAAACAGGCTGTCTGGTGATCTGTAATGCCAGATCGGCATATTTTAGAGCACTTGATGCTCTGCCCTGAATATTGTATGCCTGACTCAGCCTTGCAGAAAGCACATCTGTATTTCTGTAACCTTCAGAATGCCTGTGGGCTTTTTCAAAATAGTCTATTGCCATATTTATATTTTCTTCTCTGGTACCTTCCAGACCCGGTTTTATGTTCATATAAGCTGCTCCAAGGGCTTCAAGTATCCTCGGATCCTCGTAACTGATCTCAAGTGCCCTTTTTAGATACCTTATGCCGTTTACATAGTCAGAAAGCCTTTCTATGTAAACAAGTCCTGCGTGGTAAAAAGCAAGATCAGGTTTGTATATCCTTGCCATCTGATCGTAGTAGCGGATCGCTCTGTCGGGGAATCTGTCCCTGACCATGGAAGCTCTCCTGTTAAGAAGTATGCCTTTTTTTTCCGGATCTGAAACCTTATTGATATACTTCTCAATTTCACTGTCTTCTTCAAGAGTGATAAGTATCAGAACAATCTGGTAATACGCTTCCTCAAAATCGGGCTTGAAACTCACTGCATCAAGCAAAAGATCCAATGCTCCGTCAAAATCGTAATTTCTTCTCATGGCCAGAGCATCATTGTATAGAGCGATATGCCTGTTCCTCGCGTAAGTTTCACATTTTGCAAGTTCTTTTTTGAGCTCTCCGATCTCATTCCATATCAGCATATATTCATCATAATACATATCGTATTCCTCACGGGAAACCGGACCGCTCATTTTAATTCTTATCTCCTCGAAATCATGTTGTTTAGATTCAAGCTCGATTCGGAACATTTCGCATTCTTCCTCGGAATCATCTTCGATTTCTCTGGCAAATATCTCTTCAACTACACCGATCTCTCCTTTTGATGCAGCCATTTCGGCCGCTGCCTCATCAGGAGCTATTCTTCCTGACCTTAGATCTTCTGCAATTGATCTGTATTCCGCTACAGTTTTCCGGTCTTTTTCAATGTCGTCAGATACTCTTCGAAGATTCGTATGTAGTTCTTCTATCTTTTCGTCCAGTTCAATAGAGAGTTCCTTCAGCTCACTGATCTTATCTCTTAAAGCATCTATCCTGTCACTTCTTCTTTTCTGCTCCTCTGTCATTCTTTTTCTGTGCTCGGCACGAAGGTCATCTATTCTTTGAAGGCTCCGGTATTTGTCGGAATACAGACGATCTCTTTTTCTTTCAAGTTCCTCGATCTCTTTTTCGAAGATGATTTTGCTCTTTTCCTGCTCACCAATCAGTTTTTCGAGGTTTGTGACATCACTTAAATACTCGTTCTTTCTCCTTTCATATTCAAGAACAAAATATTCGAATGTTCCTGTATCTTCAATTTTGACCCATCCGGGTCTGTACTCTCCCAGTATGCTGTTGTATATCATCACAAAATAATAATCTCCTCTCTGCCTTTTGATCTCCAGCCTGAGTCCAAAATATATCTCGTGCTTATAATCGCTTGAAGGTTTTGGCTCGTAATAAAGTCTGCTGACATCTTTTATGATCCACGCGGTCTGATCAAGCTCAATGTCACGAACAATTTCTGAAGAATCTTCTTCCTCAACAGGAAAGCCGTAGCCCCAGAATACCGCTGTAATACCGCTTCGATCATAAACCTGAAATCTTGTTATCCAACCGTCACGGGGAGGATTTATGCCGTCAAAAGCCCTGATATGCAACATTCTTCCGTCACGATCAAGAAGTTGAACGAATGTCCTGTTCCTTAACCTCATTAAAGGGTTTACCGTATTGCGGTCCGTGTACATAAGGACTCCGTCACCTCTGATCATGACGAACTCAACCATGTCCTGATCTATTCTGACTGTATGGCATATTTTTCCAAGATCGTCAGTTATCTCTCTTGCGGTCAAAACACCTGCAAGCAGTAAAGGTATCAGTATAATATATTTATTTATGAGAAACAGTTTCATTGCAGATCTCCTCTTTTCCGCCTTATTTCAAGCACGGTAATATAGTCACAAATATTTTTATAAGCAAACAAAACATGACTAATAACCGTATTGTTTTATTAATTTTATGGTTTCAGTCATATCTTCGGGCAGATCACATTCGAAGCTCATTCGTTCTTTGAGTACCGGGTGATAAAATTCAAGTTTTCTTGCATGCAGTGCCTGCCTGTTAAGGTATTCAAGCATTCGGGTTAACCTTTGTGTCTGATTTTTAGGCAAATCTATTATCTTTAAGTTGTCTCCTCCGTATGTTCTGTCGCCGAAAAGCGGATGTCCCAGGAATTTGGAATGGACCCGGATCTGATGAGTCCTTCCTGTTTCAAGAACGAACTTCACTAAAGAAAACTTATTGAATTCTTCTATAGTTTCATAGTTCGTTACAGCTTTTTTACCCTCGTATCTGGAAACGACCACGATCCTCCGATCCTTCTGCCATCTTTTCAAATAGGTCTCTATCCTTCCCGAACCGGGTTTGAATCTGCCGATGCAAATACCGATATATTCTCTCAGAGCAGTTTTATATGCGAACTGTTCAGATAATGGTTTATGAACAATGTCGTTCTTTGCTACAACCATCAGACCGGTGGTGTCTTTATCAAGCCTGTGTACTATCCCCGGTCTCAGTTCTCCGTTCACAGATGAGAGTTCATCGCCGAAATGGTGCATTAGGGCATTTACAAGAGTGCCGTCAACTGTGGAATAAGTCGGATGGACAACAAGCCCCGCATGTTTGTTTATTACAGCAAGGTATTTATCCTGATAAACGAAATCAATATCTATATTCTCGGGGAGAATATCTTTTTTTTCAGCTCTTGGGATCTTTACGGAGATAACATCATTTTGCGAAACACGATAATTGACTTTTACGGCCGCTCCGTTTACTGTTATCATACCTGAGTCTATAAGTGTCTGGATCTTATTTCTGCTGACATTGCTTATAAACGAAAAAACATATTTATCCAAACGCTGTTTGGTTCTTATTTCCGGAACTGTCAGATCGAAATTTTCCAGTCCGCAGAATTTTTCTGTTTCTTCCATAAAACTAAACTCCCCGTAAAATCCAAAAAGAAATATAAACAAAAAACAAGAGATTTGAAACTGCCTTTTCACTTGACTTATTATCTCCAAAATACTATATTGCACACCGTGAAAGTCAGTCAGTTTAAAGTATCTATAAGGAAAAAAGAAAAATGAAGAGAACATTGATTGTTATGATCGCGGTAACTGTTACGGCATTTGTTTTACAGTCATGCGCACCGACCAATCCTCACCTCACCGAAGCAAAAATCAGCATGGGCAGAAATGACTACCAGAAGGCAAAAGAAGAACTTGCTAAAGTTCTGGAACAGCAACCTGATAATATTGAGGCTGCTTATCTTGAGGGTTATATTCATTTCAGCGAGGACAACTGGCAGAAAATGCATGAAAGCTTTCAAAGGGTCAGAAGCATGGATCCGGAATACGAAAAAGAGAGTATCGATAATATGTCCCTGAGGGCATTCGGAAACCTGAGATCTTCCGGTATTAATGAGAAGTTCAACAGAGGTGTGCAGTTGTTAAGTACAGACCCGGAAGCTGCGGACAGGTTTTTTATTTCCGCACTGAAAGATCTTGAAATGGCGGATATGATAAAGAGCGATGATTTTATCACAAAAGATATCATAGCGATGATCTACCTCCAAATGGGGGAAACCGATAAAGCACTTGAAAAATTCAGAGATGCGATAGATCACGCAGATATGGAAAATGACAGGGACAACCTGGTGTCAGTATACATCAATATGTCAAATATACATCTTGAATCCGAAAATTTTGAAAAGTCGCTTGAAAAACTGAATAAAGTGCTTGAGTTCGATCCGGAAAACAAGGAAGCGCTTCTGCAGATAGCAAAATATTATGAAAGTATTAAAGCTTATGAAAAAGCACTGCCGATGTATGAAAGAATGCTGGAACTTGAACCTGAAAATATTGATGTGCTTTTCAATCAGGGAATTAGTTTCAAAGGAGACGGTCAGGATGAAAAGGCTATAGCTAATTTTGAAAAAATACTGGAACTGAATCCTGATGACAATGAGGCGGTGTATTTTCTTACGATGTTCTATGCAGAAGCAGAAAATTATGAAGGCATAGTATCTCTTATCGAACCAAGATACGACTCTTTCGACGATGATATGAAAGAAAAAGTATCTTATTATATGCAGGTATCACTTGTAAGACTCGACAGAGCCCGTGAAGCCTCAAAATATGAGTTGTGATTATTTTTGTTTCCAAATATTATAAAAAGGCAGGTTGTTTAAGCCTGCCTTTTTTTTAAACTTTTTATTAATAAGTTAGTTAAAGATGTGTGACTGTCGTAAAAACAACGGACGGAAGAATGGAAAATAATACAGAAAAGCACGGGGTCGATCTATCCTTGATACCGTCTCATATTGCTGTAATAATGGACGGTAACGGCAGATGGGCAAAAAAAAGAGGTATGGAAAGGGTGCATGGGCATAATGAAGGAGTTGTTTCGGCCAGAGAAATTATTGAGGCCTCCGTCGAACTTGGAGTCAGATATGTAACACTCTATGTTTTTTCTAAAGAGAACTGGAACCGTCCCGAATTTGAGGTAAATTGCCTTATGGCTCTTCTCGTTTCAACCATACTCAAAGAAATTGATTCTTTAATGGAAAAAAAGATAAGAGTACTTCCCATAGGTGAAATAAATGATCTTCCCGACGATGCAAGAGAATCTCTCAAAGAAGTAGTTGCCAAAACTTCCGGCAATAAAGGATTAACTCTCATGCTTGCCATAAGTTATTCAGGCAGAGAGGAAATAATCAGTGCGGTAAACAAGATACTTTCATCCGGAAAAAGAACGGTCAGTGAAGATGATTTCGGAACTTATCTTTATGCGGGAGGTATTCCTGACCCTGAACTTCTGATCCGGACAGGAGGCGAAATGAGAATAAGTAATTTTCTTTTGTGGCAAACTGCTTACACTGAGTTTTACTCAACTGATGTTTTCTGGCCCGATTTCAGAAAAAAAGATTTTTACAATGCAATTATTGATTATCAGAATAGAGAGAGGAGGTTTGGCAAAATATCTGAACAGCTTGAGGAGGAAAAATGATCAGAAATTTGATCTTATCCATTTTAGTTATGACAGCCGTTCTTACCTCCCGGACAATAACCTCGGCGGATACACGGGGTATAACCATAACCGAAGACATTACAGGCTCTGTATCCTTTGAGCTGGAAAAATTGGAAAATGCTGTTTACAGAAAACTTGTTTCCGAAAGTGATTTTATGCCGGTCGGTTCATACCCGGGAACAGCATATCTGGAAAAGTATTATTTTTTCGCATCCCCACACGATGTTATTCCCGGATTGCATTATAATATCTTATCCTCTGAAGAATACGACCGAAACGGTATAATACCGGCACCCGGTTTTAAAAAGGGAACTGACGGTATATGGTATGAAACCGTTTCAGAACCTGAAGTAAGAAAAGATCCCGAGCTGGCGCATTTTGACATGTATTTTTACGGCAGAATGCACGGAATGGAAATTTACAAGCTTACATTCAGACCCTTGATTTTTAGATCCGACAGAGCTATACTTGCAAAAAAGGCGGAAGTCAAGATATCATTCGATGAACCTTTTACTGAAAACGGCATAAAAACAGATAAGGAAACTGATGATTTTTTTCTGTCCCGGATCATAAACTATGATATAGCATCAGGGAATGTCGTTAAAGAGAGAAAGAATCCTGTTCCGGTCTTTCTGGACAGACAGACCGAGTGGGTCAGACTGAAAATTTCTCAGGAGGGAATGTACAGAATTACAGGGTCTTATTTACGCAATGCAGGTCTGGATATCTCTTCTGTTCTGTGTGACAGAATAAGAGTATTTTCCTCAGCAGGGCCTGATCTTCCTAATCTTGCTAATGCTCCGAGCTATCACGGAGCTGTTGAAATTTCAAGAAAAATAACAGACTCCAACGGAAACGGTTTTTTTGATCCCGAAGACCAGATAATATTCTATGCTACCGGCCCGGTCGGGCGTGTACCTGAAAATAACGACTATTATGTCAGCAAATACTCGGATCATTCTTACTATTGGATAGATATCGGAAAAGGTTCAGAAACTGACGGAAAAAATTTCCGCGACATTTCGCCGCAATCAGACGATCTGACGGAGCAGAATGAGTTTTCAAGGCACATTTTTGATGACTCCAGAAATAATCTATACTATCAGAACTACTATTACGCATGGTACAACAGGTCTATAAACCCGGGTTCAAGTCTGGACATTTCTTTTGACATTGAAAACCTCAGCCTTTCAAATCCTGTGAAACTTAAGGTCAGGCATTCTGAGGATTTTGCAATAAATATGCTTAACCGCTATTCGAACAATGCCCTTGTAAGATATAGGATAAATAACGGTCCTGAGGGGAGTTTTGATTCATCAGGAATTGTAGTAACAGCAGAAATTGCCCCTGAGCTTTTCTCTGAAGGCACTAATAGAATAACCCTTCAGAACATTTCACCTGCGAGTATAAAGTACTACAATGGCTTTAATGTCATTTATACAGCGGAAATTGAGGCAAAAGATTCAGACACATACTTTTATTCTGAATCTTCGGAACCGGGAGATTTTAAGTTTATACTTAATAATTCGGACGGCAGAAAACTTTATGATATAACAGATCCGTATAATGCAGGTCTGACGACAGTTAACAACGGATATGCTTCAGTAAAAACGGAATCTTCCAAATCAGCATATCTTCTTTTTTCAGGAAATTTTAAAACACCTGCCGGAATAGAGATAGTTGATTACACCTCAAAAAGAACGCTTCATTCAGTAAACGATAATTATGATATGGTAATTATTGCTCCTGATGAATTTTATGATTTCATCAAAAGAGACGAAACGGGGTATCTGAGACAACAGAAAATTTATGACAACGGCGTGAAATCAGTCTTTATCGCCAACATGAAAGATATTTCCAATGAATTTGGTAGAGGATATCAGGAACCTGCAGCTACCAGGAACTTTATAAGATATGCACACGAAAATTGGAATGCTCAGTATTTTCTTCTTGCCGGTGACGGAAACTATTACACAAAAGGACAGTCGGGAGTAAATGAAAAGAATCTCATTTACCCCTCTGATCCCTCCTTCGGAACGCATGTGGGAAGCGGAAGTGATAATTTTTATGCAAACCTTTATTCTGCAATTAGTGCACAGCATGTAGCTCTTGGCAGAATTACAGCAAGTAATTTAAATGAATTGCGGAATGTTTTAACAAAAACTGTTTCTTTTATGAAAAATGAAATGCCCGGGAATCACAGAACAAGGATACTTCTTGTTGCAGACGATGAGAGAAATCCGGATACAGGAAGCTGGGGCGAAACACTACACATAAGATTCACTGAAGAGAGGATATCTAACGTCATTCCCGATAATTACAGACAAAGAAAGATTTACCTGACCGAATATCCTTTCGAGTTTTCAGCAACGGCGGGAATGCCGGTTAAAAGTAAAGCCGGCGAAGATATTATCAGATCACTTAACGAAGGAGTCAACCTTTTCGTTTATGTCGGTCACGGTTCTCCTATGCAACTTGCTCATGAAAGAGTTTTTACACCTGCTTCGCTTTCAAAAATAAACAACGCCGACAGATATTTTTTTATGATAGGGGCGACCTGCTCTTTTGGAGTGTTCAATGATCCTTCAGCGAAATATCTTATGGAACAAATGCTTATCGCGCCAAACAGGGGAAGTATCGGACTGATAAATTCAATAGCACCTGTTTTTTCCGGATCTAATGAAACACTTACCGGAAATATACTTCAGGCCGCTTTCAGTGATCCTGTGAACAAGAAATCCATTGGCACTTCTTTTAAAGAGGCGATGATGATATCACCAAAACCAAACAGTAATTATTATATGCTTACCGGAGATCCCTCGTTAATATTTTTTGGAGATAAGAATATAGTTGAATCCGAAGAATCTCTCGATCTCTACACGCTTGTGCCTGATTCGATAAGGTCTCAGGTAAACTATTCAATTGCCGATATTGATCTGCCCGAAAAAGAAGGAATAATGACGACGATGATAGTAGATTCTGAGATCAGAAGGGCTTATTTTAACACACAACACTGGAGTCCGGAACGGGACAGCCTCAGGTACTGGCTTCCTGGAAATGTGGTTCTTTCTGCAAAGAGCAGTATATCTGATGGTCAGTCTGTAGCCAGGTTTATTCTTCCGAAAGATCTTACATACGGAGAGGAAAAAGGAAGGGTTATATTTTATGGACATGATCCTTCAGGAGCAGAATTCAGCGGTTCTATCGACAGAGTTTCAATTCTGGGCGGGGCGGAAATAGTAACCAAAGATACAATACCTCCTCAAATAACTATCTTATTCAACAGTATCAACTATATTGAAGGCGACCCGATAGGAACCAGTCCTGTCGTAATTGCAAAAATATCAGATGAAAGCGGAATAAATACAAGTGGTTCGATCGGGCATAAGATACTACTTGAGATAAACGGTGAAAGTATTGATATTACGTCCGGTTTTACTTATGAACTCGACAGTTATACTCAGGGAACTGTCTCTTACCAGCTGGTCGATCTCTCTCCCGGAAAACATACGGTAAAAGTTTCAGCGTGGGATACATTTAATAATTACAATGAGAATACTAAAGATTTTGAAGTGATAGACGAATCCAGAAAGACTGAAAAATGGATAGGGAATCTTCTCAACCATCCAAATCCGGTACAAAACCGTGGAACAGATTTCGGTTTTACCGTCAATTCTCCGGCAGATCTTGAAAGGTATTCTGTTACGGTTTACACTATTAACGGCAGAAAGATCGCTTCTGTGGAGAATAGAATGCCAAATTTCGGCACTCAATTCCAGTCTGTATATTGGGACGGGAGGGACGATGACGGTGATATTCCCGCCAACGGGGTATATATATATGTGCTTCGTGCAGGATTTAATGACGGAAAATCGGTGAATAAAAAGGGAAAACTCATATTCGCAAGATAGAAAAATGTACGAAAATGTCAAATGTCAGATAGCGGATTTAAAAAAAGGAAGCAGGTCGGGTTTTTGTGTTTCGTACAGCGGCGGTGCTGACTCGGGAGCACTTCTTTTTATTCTCAACAAACTTTATAAAGATGGTATAATAAAAAAACCTGCCGCAGTTTATTTTAATCATAATCTCAGAGGAAAAGAATCATCAGAGGAAGAAAGATTTGTCTCAAAAACCTGCTCAGAATATAACATAAGACTTATTAAATTTAATCTTGATGTTAAAGACTATTCTGAAAGGAAAGGTTTGAGCATCGAGACGGCTGCGAGAGAACTCAGGTACGGTCATTATGCTGAAATAGAAAATGAGTTCGATTACATTGTTCAGGGTCATCACTCGGACGATAATGCGGAGACTGTATTTTTTAATATTATCAGAGGATCCGGGGCAGATGGCGCCTGCGGGATCAGAAAAATAAGGGGTAATATAATAAGACCCTTTCTCGGTATTTCCAAAGAAGACATATTACAGTTCGTCAAAGACAACAGGATACCTTTTTTTGCAGACTCCTCGAACGACACAAACACTTATTCAAGGAATATAATAAGAAATATTATTTTTCCCGTGATCGAAAAAGAACTGAACCCGAAAGCAAGAAATAATATTAACAGATTTTGCGGCTCCATAAGCGAGATAAGTGATTTTACAGACCAGTACACTACATCAGTATTTGATAAGATAAGTTCTGTATTCAAAGGGATTTGCATCATAGACAAGAAAAAGTTTACAGAAAATCATAATGCTATCAGAAAGTCTCTGATACATAAAGGTTTCAAAGCAGCAGGAAGCATCTATAATCCCGACAGTGAAAAAACAATTCGTATAAATGAAGGAATATCTGAAGAAAAGGATTTTATCTTCAATACGGAGAAGTATTCGGTATCTACATACTCAAATAATATTATCATCCTGTTGAATGACATTTTTCACAATCCGTCAAAAATATCAGTTTTTCCAAACCGGTCAAAACAGGCAACCGGTATATACTATGACGAAAGCAGAATAACGGGCAGTCTGGTAACTGACAGAATAAAACCTGATGATGTTTTTACACCGTTCGGCAGAAAAAATGGCCAGAAGGTCACTAAGGTCTTAAGTGATAAAAAGATCCCTAAGATTCTCAGAAAACATCTTTTTTGTCTGAGGGACGATGAAAAAATTATATTTATTCAGGGTGCCGGAATGTCTAATCTGGTTAAAGCCGAAGATGACACCAATCTCATCTCTTGCATCAGAGTTTCGAATGATATTATTAGTGTGTTGAAATAAAAAACATTCTGATAAAAAATATTAAAATAGCTCTTGACTTTGCATTTTTTATTTGTTAAATTTGTAACAGCAAAAAAACATTAAGAACAAATGACTAAAAAGGAGGTCAGAATGGAAAAGAAAAAAGCGCTGGTGATCGATGACGGAATAGACTTCATCGCAGCCTACAAAGCAGTACTTGAGGCAAGTGACATTGCCGTAATTTCCGCAACCGACGGAAAAAAAGGTTTCGAAATGCTTAAAAATGAAAAACCGGATGTTGTTGTTCTCGATGTGATGATGGAAACTCCGGATTCAGGATTCGAGTTCCTTCAGCAGATGAAGGAGGAAGGCCTTGATACACCGGTGATCCTCTGTTCATCAATAGCTAAGGCGAGCCAGGCAAATTTTGATCTGAACGATCTCGGAGCAAGAGTTGTCATGCAGAAACCTGTGGATCTTGACAAACTTGTCGAAAATGTAAAAAAATATGCGAATTAAAGAAAATACTGACTAAAATCGGGAAAAATGATGGAAAAGATCAGGGATCTAAACGAGCTGAAAAAGCTCAGCGGAGAATTAAAACAGAGAACTTCGGATGCGGCATCGTCTAAAGTCA
>SLFX01000116.1 GCA_007124045.1 Candidatus Delongbacteria bacterium
AAAAGAGGTAAAAAATGAAATTTATGTTAAGAACTGCTCAGGCTTTAATCATACCGCTCATCATGCTTGCATCCGATGCGGCCGCTTCTCCCGACGCGAAAGAGATCGTAAGAAGATCCGACTACAACTCAAGAGGCGAAAAACAGTATGCGGAAATTAAAATGACTATAATCAGGCCTGAATGGACCCGCAGTCTTTCGCTCAAAACATGGTCTCTGGGGTCTGACTACTCCATGATACTGATAACGGCTCCCGCAAGAGAGAGAGGGCAGGTTTTTCTGAAAAGGGGAAGCGAGATGTGGAACTGGGTACCTTCAATAGAAAGGATCGTCAGCATTCCTGCCTCTATGATGATGCAGTCGTGGATGGGATCGGATTTCACAAACGATGACTTGTTGAACGAGGCCTCGATCGTAAATGATTACAATCACAAAATAGTAGGAGAGGAAGAGTCCGGCGGGCTTGAATGCTGGAAAATTGAGCTGCTGCCGCTCGATGACGCGCCTGTTGTCTGGGGAAAGATATATCTTTGGATTTCAAAACAGGGTTATCATCAGATGAGGAGCGAATATTTTGACGAATACGGCGATCTGATCAACTACCACACAGCTAAGGACATTAAGACCCTCGGCGGAAGAGAGATCGTAACATATATTGAGGTCGTTCCGGCCGATAAAAAAGGTCACAGAACAGTACTCGAAATTGAAAAGGCAGATTTTTCTCCGAATATAGAAGAATCGTTTTTTTCGCAGCAGAATATGAGAAGAGTAAGGTAGAATAATGAAAACGATCTTAATAATATCATGGCGCAATCTCTGGAGGAACAGGAAAAGGACACTCATCACCGTCTCATCAGTATTCTTTGCACTGATCTTCGTCGTTCTTACAAGGTCTTTGCAGATAGGCAGCTATGAGCACATGATAAACGGGATGACCGGTATGTACACAGGTCATGTTCAGGTAAGTGCCGCCGGATTTAATGACAACAGGAGCCTCGACAGAACTTTGATACACTCCGAAGAGCTGCTTGAAAAGCTCTATTCATCCAATGAAGCACGCTTCATAATTCCGAGATTCGAATCCTTCGCTCTTGCCGCCGGCACCGACAGATCAAGACCGGTCATGGTGATCGGAACCGTTCCGGAAACCGAGGACAGAATGACCGGTTTTAAGGACAATATCGTCGAGGGAAGATTTATTACAAGCTCCGATAACGGTATCGTAATAGGCCAAAGGCTCGCCTCTCAGCTGAGGGTATCGGCCGGTGATTCCCTTGTTTTTCTCGGCCAGGGCTACATGGGCGTGAGTGCTGCGAATATCTTTGAAGTTACCGGCATCGCGCATATCCCGATCCCCGAACTGAATTCGAGGATGGTCATGATGCCTCTAGCGGCCGCTCAGGATTTCTACGCCGCGGAGGGAAGGCTGACATCCTATGTAGTTATGCTTGATGACATAAAACTGACAGACAGGTTCGCGGCCGCGGCTGAAAATCTGCTCGGCGAAGATTATGATGTCGAAGTGTGGACGGAAATACTGAAAGAGATAGTGCAGCAGATCAAGGCCGACGAGATACAGGGATTTGTTGTTATCTGGCTTCTTTATGTGATCGTCGGATTCGGCATCTTCGGAACAGTTCTTATGATGACAAAAGAAAGGCAGAAGGAGTTCGGGGTAATGCTGGCCGTAGGCATGAAAAGAATTAAAATGTGCTTCATGGTCTTTACCGAATCGGTGATAATCAGCTTTATCGGAGTAACGGCAGGTTTTGTTGCAAGTATTCCCGTTCTGCTCTATTTCCGCCTCTTCCCCATCAGTTTTTCGGGAGACATGGCCGATATGATGATCCAGATGGGATGGGAACCGATAATGCCCGTTTCTTTCGCCCACAATGTATTTACCACCCAGATGATCGTGATCTTTCTGATAAGCGCAGCCGTGTCCTTCTACCCGATCATCGTTATAGCTGTTATGAAACCTGTCAAAGCAATGAAGCAGTAAATTAAGGAATTATAAAATGAAGATAATTTCAATATCCTGGAGAAACCTCTGGAGACATAAACTGAGAAGCAGCGTCGTAATGACCGCTGTCTTCATCGGCCTTGCCGCGGGAGTTTTTTCAAACGCTTTCATGTACGGGATGATGGCGCAGAGGCTCGAATCCACGATTATGAGCCAGGTATCGAACTTTCAGGTCCACAACCGGCTTTTCGTTGAGGAGGACGAATACGGTTTTCTTATAAACGATCCTGATAAAATAATCAGGTTTCTTAAAGACGATCATAAAATTGAAAATATCACCCCCCGGCTTCTCGCTTCGGGAATGATATCCTCCCCTACATCAGCCTCGGGAGTAAGCATCAGGGCAGTTGACCCGGAGCGTGAAAAAAGCGTTACCAACCTTCACGAAAGAATAATTGAGGGAGAATATCTGCCCGGCAGCGTCAGAAATCCTGTCTATATAGGCGAAAAACTTGCGGATGAGCTTTCTGTTTCGGTAAGATCGAGAGTGGTCATCACATTTCAGGATCCGGAGGGAAACATAACTGGCGGAGCATTCAGGGTCGCGGGAATATACAGGACGGAGAACTCCGGCTTCGACATGATGAACATATTTGTGTCAAAAAACGATTTTGTGAACATTTCGTCATACAGCATAGGCGATACTCACGAAATAGCCGTAAGACTGGACGATGATTCGAAAACGGCGGACATAACCGGTTTAATCAACAGCCTCTTCGAAGATGAAGACATTCTTGCAAGACCGTGGCAGAAGCTTCAGCCCGAACTCGGAATGATGTCCGAAATGCTCAATCAGATAATGTATGTGCTGATAATTATAATCCTGTTCGCGCTCGGCTTTACGATAACCAACACAATGCTTATGGCTGTGATGGAAAGATACCATGAATTCGGCGTTCTTCTCGCAGTCGGAATGAAAAAAAGCAGAGTCTTTTTTATGGTGATGGCTGAAGCCGTAATGCTTTCCATGACTGGAGCGGCGGCGGGAATGGCCGTAAGTTTCTGGACCATACATTTTACGGGAAGAAAAGGGATTGACATTTCAGCTGTCGGCGACGGGCTCAGTTCGCTGGGATTCTCTGCTGTTATCTATCCTTCGATAGAATTTTCATTCTATATCGGTGTTACTCTGCTTGTGATACTTACCGCTCTGCTTTCGGCGGTCTATCCCGCAGTAAAGGCTTTGAGGCTAAAACCCGCTGAAGCCATAAGAATACAATAAAAGACAAAAAGAATTTACGGGGTAAAAAAAATGAGCATAATAAAGATAGAATCGGCAGTGAAAATATACAACGATACAGCTGTGCCGGTCAAAGCGGTGAACGGAATTGATCTGATAATTGAAAAGGGTGAGTTCACGGCGATAGTAGGTCCCTCCGGTTCGGGAAAAACGACACTGCTAAATCTTCTTGGCGGTCTTGACTCTCTCACATCCGGGAGGATCGAGATTGACGGCATTGACATCAGCGGTTTAAGATCGGGCGAACTGATAGATTTCAGGCTGAATAATATAGGTTTTGTTTTTCAGGCATACAACCTCATACCCGTACTGACGGCAAGAGAGAATGTCGAGTTTATCATGGAGCTTCAGGGCGTGAATAAAAAAGACCGCCGTGAACGGGCTGAAAAACTTCTGTGTGAGGTCGGTCTCGAAGGCAGGACACATGAAAGACCTGCGAGGCTTTCGGGCGGACAGCAGCAGAGAGTGGCTGTGGCCAGGGCGCTTGCGTCTAAGCCAAAGTTCATTCTGGCCGATGAACCAACGGCCAATCTCGATTCCGTCTCCGCCGAGAATCTTCTTGAAATGATGAGCAGCCTGAATAAAGAGGAGAATATGACCTTTGTTTTTTCGACCCACGACCCGAGAGTAATGAAAAAAGCCCGCAGAATAGTCACGATAGAGGACGGAAAGGTGAAAAGCGATGAAAGGAACTAGAATTTTTGTAATGATCATTTCTTTTATCATTTTTTCGGCAGCGTATCAAACAGCTTACGGCTTCGCTCATTCGGCCGGGGGATATCTGAAGAACATGCAGGCATTCTCATTTACGGATGCCGACAGTGAATGGTCTATGTTCAACGCCTGGAATCTGAGACTTAACGCAAGACTTTTTCCGTCTGATAATCTGACGCTTGTCTTCGGCGGAAATACTTTTTTTATATATTCCGGATCTGTTGTGAATTTTACAGGACAGGAAAAGGGCGGATACTACACAAGATCGGATCCGGGAGAACTCAGCGCGGGATATATCTCAGATTCGTTCACTGCCGGCGTCTTTTCAGACAGAATGTATTTCGAGTTCAATAAGAACATTTTCAGCTTTTCGGGCGGATATCAGAGGATCAACTGGGGAATGAACACGGTCTGGAACCCGAATGATATTTTCAACGCCTATTCGATATACGATATAGACTACGAGGAAAGGCCGGGCATACTTTCTCTCCGTGCGCGTATATTCACAGGTCCTGCATCAGGCTTCGATATTGCCGCCGCGCCGGGTGAAAAATACGGGATTTTATACCGTTTCAACTTAAAAGGCAGAGATATCCAGCTTCTCTGCGGCTATGGCGGTGATGACTTTATCGCGGCGGCGGGTTTTGAGAGCGGCTTCTTTACGGCCGGTCTGAAAGGCGAATACACTTATTTTTTCGATACTGCTTCAGAAAAAGAAGGTCATATCGTCTCAGCTGATGTGAACCACACGCTCAGATCGGGAACCGGCCTGACGGCAGGTTATATCTATAACTCGTTCGGTGCGCGGAACAACGCCCTTCTAAGCAGGATCTCGCCCGCATCGGATGATCCTGTTAAAAATCTTTCGGCGGGAAGATACGGCGCTTTCTGGCAGTTATCACATCCCTTCACCCCTCTTCTTTACGGAAGCGCGGCCGCCGTTATGAACATTTCGGATATGTCTCTTTATATCTCGCCGCAAATAATTTACTCGATGTTCGAAGATCTGGAGCTTCTTCTGGCCGCACAGCTTCATACGGGCAAAGACATGGATGAGTTCTCATCAGTTCTGGGCAGATCGTTCTTTATAAGGCTAAGATACAGTTTCTGATTTTTTAAAAAATTTTGCTTTGACTTGTAAGGTTAATTCGTTATATTGCTCTTAAACAATAACCATGGAGGGTGTGTTATGAAAGAATTGATGACCGTGGGAAGCTTTTTAAACTTCGGTATCGAGAGTGCAAAAAGAAATTTCCTCAAGTTTTTCGGCATGATCATATTCGCGATCGTAGCTTTCATTATTATCGTGTTCGTCGGATACAGTATTAATGAATCTTTCGGCGGAATACTCACGCTTGTGTTCTCAATACTGATCTCGTTCGGTTTTCTGAAGAACACTATCAACCTGACCAAGGGGGAGCCGATCAGTTTTAAAGCTTTCTTCTCGGCAAACCCCGTAACTCTCCTCCATTTCTTTGTCGCGATGATCATTTTGTTCATAGTGATCTCTATAGGAATGATCCTCTTGATAATACCCGGCATAATTCTGAGTTATATGCTGATACTGACCCCTTACCTGATAATCGATAAGAATATGGGTGCGATCGAGGCCATCACGGAAAGCATGAAACTGACCAAGGGTTATAAAATGGATATTTTCGTCGGTCATTTTATCGTTTTTCTGCTTATAAACATAGCTTCGATGCTGATAGTCACTCTGCCTTTCACGATCCCGATGGCTCTGTTCGTTCAGATCTATCCGTATCTCGTACTGACAGGTCAGCTTGAAAATGCTAAGGCAAAAATGGATGGCGGTTCTGATGCCGTTCAGGCCGGATAGGTCTTTTTTATAAGTTCAACAGTTCTGTCAAGTATATTTTGAATAACGGCTCTGTCCATGACCCGGACAAAGCCGTTTTTTATTAGTGAATCTGTAAGTTCTCTGGAATAGTTTATATCTTCCCCGGCTCTGGCGAAAGCTTCTTCCCTGCTCAGTTCTACCCTCGCTACCCCGTCTTTTACCGCCTGTACCGCTACATCCGCCGCTTCAATGGGAAACACACCGGCTTCAGCCATTGACGGTACTATGTTATCGGGTGTTATACCTCTGTTTTCCGCAAAGGCGGCCATTGAGCGGGCAGCGGCTATCGCCATGTTGTCCGTTATCTTCCTTGCCCTGACCAGAAGAGCGCCCTTGAGAATTCCGGGAAAACCCGTCGAATTGTTTATCTGGTTGGGAAAGTCACCTCTGCCGGTTGCCACGATATATGCGCCCGCCTCTCTCGCCGCGTACGGATATATCTCGGGCACAGGATTGGCGCAGGCGAAAACAACTGGTTTTTCCGCCATCGAAGAGATCCACTCTTTTTTAACAGTATCGGGACCGGGCGTTGAAAGCGCTATAAGAAAATCCGCCCCTCTGACCGCTTTTTCAATAGCTGTTATCCTTTCCGGATTGGTCGTTTCGCAAAGCTCCCATTTACGGTAGTATCTTGTGTCTGACTTTATATCGTCCCGGCCTTTATGGAGTGCGCCGTTAGAGTCGAATAGAATTATTCTGGAAGGATCGCCTCCGGAAGAAACTATCAGCCTGGCAATAGTTGTGTTTGAGGCTCCTGCGCCGAGCAGGACGAATCTGGCTGAAGAGATATCTTTTCCCGTAAGCTTCAGCGCGTTGAAGACTCCCGCGAGCGTTACGCTTGCCGTACCCTGAGCATCGTCATGCCAGACAGGTATGTCGCACTCCTCTCTGAGAACATCGAGAACCCTGAAGCAGTTAGGCTGGGATATATCCTCAAGATTGACCGCACCGAAAGAATGCTGGACCATTTTGACGAACTGAATTATCCTTTCGGGATCGTTTTTGCCGTTCTCCCCCCTGCTGTCAATACAAAGAGGCACTGCATCAATTCCGCCGAGGTATTTCATCAGAAAGGCCTTCCCCTCCATAACGCCCAGACCTCCGGGCGGAGTACAGTCGCCGTCACCGAGAACCCTTGTCGAATCGGAAACTACAGCCACCGTATTACCCCTTCCGCTCAGTTCGAACGAACTCTCGCCGTCTGACCTTATGGCTTTTGAAACAGCTGAGATTCCGGGTGTGTAATAAACATTGAACCAGTTAAAACC
>SLFX01000090.1 GCA_007124045.1 Candidatus Delongbacteria bacterium
CAAGATCCGTTGTCTTAAGACCCGTGCTTTTGAGTATGTATTCCACAGACCTGCGCGGAAAAGAACTGTCCTGTTTTTTTCGCGTGAATCTTTCTTCATGAACAGCGGCGATAATCTCTCCGTCCGCTATAAGTGCGGCTGAGCTGTCATGATAATATGCTGATATTCCCAATATACACTTAGGCATCACACCGTTCCTTAAAATATAGTATAGATAAAAGGGGCTATTGCCGAACCTGCCGCTGCGAAAAGAAGCAGCCCGAAGAAAAGCAGTATAACTATGACAGGTATCAGCCAGTATTTTTTTCTGGTTTTTACGAACTCAAAGAGCTCTTTTAAAAATTCCATCTGCACCTCAGAACGGTTTTTGAAAGTCCCCGGCTTTATACTCGTGATCCCTGACCGACCAGTAGCCGCCTTTTCTTTTTTTGAAATTTTTAATCATCATACCGTCTTTTTTGAATAATTTCCTGAAGAAACTTACCGGTACGACCAGTGCTAAATATATAAGTCCAAGAATTATATTTGAAACAATAAAACCGAGCTTTTCAGAAAGACCGAACCATAAAACAGCCGGGACCCTGAATGCTTTGGGAATGATAAGGGCGGCCAATATGATTCCCATTGCTATCTTTGTCCACAAAAGGTCATTTGTCAGTATCCCTGCCAGAATAAGAACAAGCCCGAACACAACTCCGGTGTCTTTTTGCTGCTCTACAGACGGTTTTATACCCATGATCATCCGCTCCGGTTCTTTTTGGCCTAATGATAAGGAATTATAAGAATAAAATCAATCCGTTTCTGTCAATATCCGGAATAAATGGCCAGCAATAATCCTGTGTCCTTCAGGGTTCGGATGATTGTCTATGGCTGAATTTTGGTACCTTGAAGATGAAAACAGTTTTTCCGGCACAGTGAAATAGTCAATAGAGTTCTCGTCAAAATATTCTGCGTACATGGAAAGGATTGGGTGGGTCATATAAGATTCAGAACCGCCGTAGAGAACAGGTATGAAACTAACCCCCTCTTCTTCACACAAAGATATCATTCCATCCAGTGCCAGCTGTGTATCAAGCCATGTAAGATCATCTCTTCCGGTGATCTTTTCGTAATCTTTTTCGGTAAGCATTTTTACCGCGAACTGAAAATGTCTGAAAACATAAGACAGTTCCACAAGTCCGAACCAGATCCGCCTTAATATATCCTGTTCGGTATTGGGTCTGTAAACAAGATCCAGAAGCTCTTCTTTTCCTATCTCTATGTTGCTGTTATCTTTCGGATCTGTATCGTTACCTACTATTACCAGCATCAGAATATCCGGGGAGAATTTTATCGCCTCTCTTTTAAAATATTCATATTCTGTCCTGGTGTTCCATGAGCATACTCCTGCCGGAATAACTTCGGTGTGAATGTCTGAAAGATCAAAATTCCTCTGAATAAGGGCGGGGAAGGTATTTTCGTATTCAACACCCCAGCCAAAAACTATCGAATCACCGAGTATAAGCAGCCTTTTCAGACCTTCGGGTTTTTGAAACGGAAACTCCGGTCCTCTGAGACCGCGGGAATTTGTCTGTACGCTTACTCCCTGAAAAATTTCATCCATTAAAGCGGGGTGTATGTAGGAATAATTATCTTTTGTCTCAAGAATATCGAAATAAGCGTCCACTTCAGAAAAATAGCTTACTCCGAGCGGATCAAAAAGCCTTAAAACAAGCTCTATAACAAAAAATGTAGATGCCGTCATTAATATTACAACTGCACAGCGAATCAGTAAATTATTTTTCGAACCATTTTTCAAAAAGCAACTCCGCAATATATTTGTGCCCTTTTGCGTTCCAGTGATCATCTCCTTCAATAAAATACTTTACAACTGTTTTATGGCTGTCTTCAACAAAAAAATACGGGAAAAGATTAATAAAATCTATCCCTTCAGCCTTACAGAACTGCTCCCAGAAAACAACTTGTCTTGACTCTGAAGAATCGTTCATGATTTGAGCAGGCCAAGGATAAACCGCTATAACAGGTTTTATACCTTTCTCTTTACATAGAGCAATAAGATTCTCCATGTTAAGACCGGCCAGCGCAAGTCCCCTTTTCCCCCAGTCATGAAACACTTCATCGTCATAGCTCCAGCTGCCTCTGTCAGGAAGAGTACCTTGAAATATTTCTGAAATATCCGTTTCATTATCTGACGAAAGCAGTCTTTTCAAAATATTCCTGAACAGATGCCTGTAGGAATAAGAATAATTACTTAACCGGATATCGATTTTTTTTAAATAATCCGGTTTTTCGGAAGGTGTAAAATATTCGTAAATTATCTCATCCTGTATATCAGAAATGTCCAGCATTATTACAATTTCGTCAAACTCAAGTCCTTTTTTTATTAAATATTCAGTTTTGAGATAATATGTTTTTGGCGAGTATGAGACCACCCCTGCATTCAGTATTTCAATATGATCTTTTGTTCTTTGACTAAGAAGCCCTACAAAGGTTTCTTCGAAATCATAACCTATGCCCTCAGTAAAAGAATCACCCATAAAAAGAGTTCGCCTCATGTCTGTTTTCAATTCCACACACCTCATATCAGCATCCTTAAATCCGAGTGAATTTGTTCGTATAATGTATGTGTTATTTCCCCAAACTGCTTCCGATTCTGTCATTGGCCTCAGACAGTGATGGTAGTAATGATGGGGTATTCTTATACCTTCCTGTCTGATTAAGAAATATCCGAGTGCAAGATCAAATACAACAAAAAAAGCGAAGCTGAAAAATAAAATAATAAAAAGATATAGAGTTGTTTTATTAGCGGGCATTATCTTTTTCCATACTTTCGATCATTCTCAGCCTTTCCGCCGCCCTGTGGTTTTCGGGGTCAAGCTCAAGTACTCTGGAATAGCACATTCCGGCCTTTTCATAGCTGCCTTCTATCAAATAAAGAGTTCCCAGGTTCTGATATGCCGCTACAAAATCTTTATCTATTTCAATAACCTTAAGATACAACTCCTCAGCTTCGACTGTTCTGCCATTTCTCAAATACAGATTCGCGAGATTGTTCATTGCATTCGCATATTGCGGATTCGTTTCTATTGCTTTTTTGAAAAATTCTTCGGCTTTGATATCATTCTTTAGTCTTGCATAAACACTGCCGATATTATTTGTAACTCCGAAACTTAACGGGTTAATTGAATATGCCCTGTAATAGTAATGCAGTGCTTTTTCGGGAAAGCCGTGTTTCATATACGCTTCGCCTGCGTTATAGTTCGGCCTGAACTTGTCAGGCGATTTTGAAACCGAATCCGTCCATAATGTAAGCTCATTTTTCCATACTTTATTCCTGTTAATGCAGGATATGGAATAAATGGCGGTTATAAATATGAGTGTTACAGGAATTACCAGACGCCGTTTTGATAAATATATCACTTTTGATCCTGCCCAGAACAGAAACGCCGGCATTGCCAGACCTACACTTAGGGTTGCTGCATATAATCTTCTTTCCGCCATAAAATCGCCGATCGGAAGAATACTTGACCTCAAAAATATCATAGCGAAGAACCAAAATATTGCAAAACTGAAAATAATATGCCCTTTTCTGAAAAGGTATAGCCCGAAAAACAGCAGTGACACAACAAAAGCCGAACCTCCTATAACGGCAGGGTCAAAAAAGCTGTTCCTGAGCAATATATCATGATCTATATTTTGAAATGATGGAATTATAAGCAGCATAACATATCTGGGTATGACCGTTGTCTGCGTGAAAAGATATTCGCTCCTTGCGATGGCCTTTCCCCAATGTTCTCTCGGCAGAAGATCACCTGCAATTCCCGCGAGACCCGCAAACAGCAGTCCGAAAAAAATCACCGAAACCAAGGTTTTATTCATCTCGCCTTTTTCATTTCTTACAAAACAAAGCTCCAGGACAAGAACAGCCAGAGGCACCGAGTATCCCGCCTGCTTTGTAAGTATTGAAATAACAGAAAATACCACAAAACATGAAGAAAAAACAATTATCCTCTTAATTTCACGGCTGTTTCGTAATTTCAGATAGCAGATAAGTGCCGCGAACAGAAAAGCAGCTGACATTGACTCCATTCTCTGAACGATATGTGTTACCGATTCAGTCTGTATAGGATGCACCGCAAAGATCAGAGACGCAAACAATTGAATGTATCTTCTGTTATTTACAATATAGTCCTGCTTTATTGCATCTGAACGGAGGATCTTGCCTGTCAAAAAGAATATCAGTATTGATGCGGAAATATGTATCAGAAAATTAAATACATGGTAGCCTTTTACGCTGTATTCGCCGATACGGTAGTTTATTGCCAGGGTAAAAATAGCAGGGGACCTGTTGTAGAAATCGAACCAGAAATCAAAGCTTTTAAAACTCTCGAAATCCTTAATGTGCCGGGACTGATGGATATGATGCACATCGTCGAACTGAAATGATGCATTAAAACTGTTGGAGAACGCAATAAAAGATGCTGAAACTATCAGCAACAGATATAATACCGTTTTCTGACCACAAAATTTAAACTTTTTCATCGGTCTCAACTGCGTTATCTGAAAAACTCTCTTTGAGCCTCCAGAAACATCATGTATTCATCTTCTTCCAGTTCCCATCCCATAATCATCACATTAAAGAGAACATTAGTGCTTATTTTTCTCATATTCTCATAAAGTGCATCATAATCAAACATTGAAAGAGGTGCCATATAAGAAAGGATAGGTCTGACATCTGTGTTTAAAGGGCCTTCTCCCGCAAATGACCTTATCTGCTCCGGACCGAAAACAAGCCTTGCGAAAAGTTGGTAAACGGACTCAATGTTTACCGGTGGTTTTAATATATCTGCGGCTATATCGGGTTTAGATATCCTCCTTTTGATATCTTCCAGCTCCGGCCTGTAATCTCCTTTACAGCCTATAAGAAGAAGATCGCCGGCGGGATTCGGAACAACCATATATGCTTCCGGGAACACATGCTGAAAAGACCTTAACACAAGCTGTAAAGCTTCAGGATTGATGCTGTACATCTGTATCCACTGAGCATAAACTCCATCCGCTTTCAACGCTGAGTGCGCAAGTCTATAAAAATCAACTGTGAAAAGGTCTGATACTCCTGAAAGCCAGGGATTTGACGGTTCGGAAATAATGACATCATATTTCCCTCTGTTCCTTTGAAGGAAAAGCCTCCCGTCCGTTATATGTAAAACCACATTATCTTTCTCAAGAGGATTGTTATTAAATTCGTCAAACAGCCTTGACCCCTCTATCATTGCAGGTTCTATCTCAACAGCTTCGACTTTAGTATTGGGATGTAAAGCTACTGATCCTACAGTAGTTCCGGTTCCGTATCCTATAACACAGACATATCGGGGATCGCGATGGAAAAGCATCGGAAAATGGCCGCTTAATTTCTGAGTCGGCATATCACCATAAGAACTCCCATCCGGTTTTCCATTCGTACTGATGCTCAGTTGGTTAATCATCGTGTCATGTGTCACTGTAATCGTGGATGTAAACCCGTCTCTATAGAATATAAGCCTTGTGATTAAGTCTTTTTCTAAAACCTTTGCCAGTCCGTATTTTTTCACTGCTTCGTTTTCTTGTAGAAACGGGGTATAAATTCCCGACCCGTGAGTTATTAGCAGTTGGTTTAAGTTTGGTATGCCGAACCATATGATCAAAATCAAAAATGCACCTGATATTTGAATGATCATGAGTTGTTTTATCTTCATCAAAAACGAAAAAAGAACTCCTGAAAGAATTAGTACCGTGCCTGTAGTTCGCAGAGATGTATCGATCCCCAAATAAGGTATCAGTATAAAAGCTGCAGCGATCGATCCTAATATTGCGCCCACGGTGTCCCATGTATATAAAAATGATGTGTTCCTTGCAGGATCATCACTACACTGTTTCATCATGAAAAGGCCATAAGAAAAGAAAACTCCCAAAAGAAAAGTCGGAAAACTCATGAGAAGAATCGCCGGAAACAGTTGATTTATCAGTATTCCGAACACCGTTGAAGATCTTTCGATACTGAAATTTCGTATATAAAAGTCCGGAAGGTAGTTTGCTACCGCCAAAGATGATGCTATAGCTAAAGGAATGAGCATGAGAAGTGAAAAATAGACAGTTCTTGATATTTCGAAGGTTTTTTCGCCTTTGGAGCGTGAGATCATTTTTAAACTGACTCCGCCAAGTGCCGTACCGGCACCATAAAAGAAAAGATATACTGCCAGAATGGTCGAATAAGCATATACTGAACCTCCGACAGTTAAAACTATAAGTCGTACCCATATCAGCTCTGACGACAATCCGGCAAATCCTACAAGTCCTCCAAGAATAAGTATCATGTTTCTTGATCCGGGATCAAGGGAGCGGCCAAGGCTTACAGGTTTTTTTTGCTGCTTGACCTTTGCATTACCTTTCAATGACGCGTTTTGCCCTGCCGTGTTTTCCGACAGGTTGTTGATATATAGTATTGCTAAAGGCAAAAGCGCGTTGGCGGCGGCGGCGAAATACACTGTATTGAACATACCTGCCTGCCTGAGAAGAAAATAGCCGGATACTAAACATCCCACACAGGCTCCTATTGTGTTCAGTCCGTAAATTACGGTGATCCTTCTCTCCGCAAGCATCGAGTATTTTTGAAGATATTTCCCCAAAACCGGAAGGGCTGCGCCCATACAGATCGTCGGGAAAAGCATTATTATTGCACTAAAGATTATTCTGAGTATTACGATACTGAGATTTGCCTCTCCGATCCTCTGAAGAAGATCCGGTAGTAAATTGAACTGCAATCTGAAAAACAAAGG
>SLFX01000036.1 GCA_007124045.1 Candidatus Delongbacteria bacterium
AATTCGGGTTTTCAGTACCCGAAAAAGATCGTAGGTCAGACTATGAAACTTTTACTGTCAGTCTGGGACCTGAAGATCTTTATTTTTCTGATATTTCATCGATACTGAACATCAGTTACAGGCAGTTCTACAATGCGAATCCCCATATTAAGTTCGGGTCTTATAAAACAGGAGGATATATAAGCCGGTATACATCCGTTGAGATCACCGTACCGGGGGGAGCGGCAGAGCATCTGGAATATGCGTTGAGAGAAAGAAACATAATATTGAGCCGAAAAAATGATTTCAGTGTTGAGGAAAAAATACCCGAACTCATCGCTTTTCATCAGGTAATGCTGAATGAAAATATTGAAAGCATCGCTTTTAAATACGGCGCTGACTGGAGAAAAATTTCTTACCTTAACGATCTTGAAATAATAAAACTAAATTCAGGATCAGAAACAGCAAAAATATACCCGGGACAAACATTAAGGATAGTCAGATAAATGAAAACTCCTCTCAAAATTTATAGAGAGCTCTTACCTGTTGCTTTAAATTCAAGGAATAACGCCAGGGCGCAATATTCAAAATTCAAAGTCGGGGCCGCAATAATAGATTCCCGAAATAATATTTTCAGCGGGTGTAATGTTGAATCCTCATCTTTCGGACTTACAGTTTGCGCCGAAAGAAATGCTGTTTGTTCGGCTATTTGTTCAGGGGCGGTCGAACTTAAAGCTATTCTGATAGTCGCAGACACACCTGAACCGGTAACTCCCTGCGGTGCATGCCGGCAGTTCATATATGACCATGCACCGGACATAACCGTAATAACGGCCAATCTTAAAGGTGATTTCAGGTCCTTTAAAATAAGTTCTTTATTAAGATATCCTTTCAGTTTTAAAAAATAACAGGAGCAGTTCTATGTTCGAAGATCTAAAATGGCTTGTTGACCTGCAGATACTTGATAACAAGATATATCAACTGACAAGTGAAGAAAGAAATATTGACTCTTCCGTAGCGCAAAAAAAACATGAGATCGAAGAATTATCCCTTCAGCGGATAAAATTGATCCGAAAGCAGAAAGAACATCAGGAAGATCTGGAAGCTTATCATGAAGACATCACAGACCATAAAAGAATTCTGAGCCAGAAACGCATCGATCTTGAAAACGACAAAAAAACTAAAAAAGAACACATCCGAAGAGAAGTCAAGAAACTTCAGAAAGCGGTGGAGGTATTCGAAGAAAGGGTTCATGAACTTGACTCCGAAGTAGACTCAATAAACCAGGAGCTTTCTCAAATAGATAAAAATATTTCAAAACTTGAGAGAAAGATCAAAGCAGATATTAAAAACCGGTCGGAACTTTCCAAACTGAGCAAAAAAGAATTTGACAGCCTTGTAAAACAAAAACAGAAAATAGAATCAAAAATTAGAATCCCTTTTTTAAATCACTACAAAAGAATAATGAAGATCAGAAATAGTGTAGCTATAACATATGTGACAGGCGAAGGGCTCTGTAACGGTTGTAGGATACACATTCCGTATCAGCTCCAGCAGAAAATAAAACTCAGGGACGATTACAATATTTGCGAAGGATGCGGAAGAATACTCGTGGATTCGGATATGCTCCAGATAAAAATCAAACCCAAAAAAGAAACAAAACCGCCAACTAAAAAAAAGATAAAAACAAAGCCCAAGACCAAAGCTAAACCTACAAAAAAATAACGGCCTTCCATGAATGTCACAGGCTACAGGCCCGATGAACTGAAAGACCTTATCGTCAGCCTGGGCGGGAAAAAATACAGTGCTAAACAAATATGGAATTGGATATACCGAAAGTCAGTGAATGATTTTAGTCTTATGTCCGACATTCCGGCCGGCCTGAGAGAGAAACTGAAAGAAAATACCGGATTTGAAAAGATTAATATCTCCGGGATCTACGAGAGTTTGGACGGATCAGTAAAATTACTTCTTGAACTAAGCGATAACAATTCGGTCGAATGTGTTATTATACCTGAAACCAACAGACTTACTCTATGTGTTTCATCTCAGGCCGGATGCCGCTACGGCTGCAAATTCTGCGCTACCGGAAAGCTCGGATTTATAAGAAACCTTACCGCATCTGAAATTGTATCCCAGATACTCATTGCTTCAGACTATGCTCAAAAAAGAATAACGAATGTAGTTTATATGGGTATGGGTGAACCTTTCGATAATTACGACGAAGTAATAAGGAGTGCGGATATTATTTCAGACGATTCCGGCCTTGCGGTCGGAAAACGAAAGATCACGATCTCCACTTTTGGTCATATCGACGGAGTTAAAAGATATATTGATGATGATATAAGATACAAACTTGCAGTATCTCTACATAACCCCTTCGACCGTGAAAGAAGCTCTATTATGCCGGGTAATAAAAAATACGGGATAAGCGAACTTTTTGAAGTTTTGAAACTTTACACAAAAAAGTCCAACAGAAAAGTAGTCTTTGAGTATGTACTGATAAAAGGCTTTAACGATACGGAAAGGCACGCAAAAGAGCTGATCAGGCTTTTGGAAAAACTTCCTTCAAAACTAAATCTCATAAAATATCATCACCTGCCCGATGAAAACGATAATAATGCCCTTAGCGAAGAAGACACATTGGCCTTCCTCAGCAGATTCAGACGAGTGAATTTTCCTGCAGTATTCAGAAAAAGCCGCGGAGAAGACATAAGAGCAGCCTGCGGACAACTTGCAGCAGATCATTTTTCTGAAAGGATATAAATATGAAAAACAGATCCGCATACTTTCTTATTTTAGCGATCTGTACCACTCTTTATGCGGTAAAAAGTGACAGCCTGTACTTTTCATACGATGATTTTTCTACCTATAAGATACTTACGACCGGTCTGAATTTTTCTAACATTGATTCCTTGAGCGTTTTCAGACTTACAGGGAATAACAGAAGAACTGTATATGAAAAATATTCAAAAAATGATTTTGATCTGGAAGGAATGTTCGCGTCTTATTCCGGAAGAAAAAAATTCGGCTGTGTTTTATCAACTAATCATATTTCAAACACCTTTTCTATAATTCCGACGAGTAACAATATAAAGATAATGCCCCTTGCCGGATACAGAGGAAACCGTTTTAATATAGAGGGTGCTTTTGGTTATATAAGCAAACTGGATAAAAATGTGAGAAAAGAAGGTCAGGCTGTCTCTCTATCCGGGAATATAAATAAAGAAACATCAGGAAGTGCTCTGATCTTTCAAACAGCAAATTCTGCCGATAATAGTGATAGAGACATCAATTACAGTTCGTCTTCAAATCTGAACTATGTAAAAATACTCGATGATAATGTAGGCAATATATCTTTCTTCGGAAATAGCAATTTACAACAGTACAGCTTTTCTGACGGTGCTGCCCGCCTGTTCAAAATAAAAAGGTATGAATTCACGATAGGATCGGTTTTTTTATACAACGCGTCTGAAAATTTAAATAATACCCTTAGAATATCATATTACGCCAGAAACAGAGATTCGTATAAGAACCGGTCATTGTTCAGTTATAATTCCAATACAAATATCAGCATATCAGATGAGGTCGTATTTACAAATAACAGTTTGAGAACTTCGGCCAGACTGGATTTTGATGCAGGAGGCGACAAGTTCAGCCTGGATAATTACCAGGCCGATAAATCACTTGCATTTTATAATTTTTCACTCTCATCTCATATCGAATATTTTATAAGAAATTTGAGAACAGGTTTAAGAGGAAGGTTTTATAAACATGAACATAAATCTCTTTCCCTGAATAATTTTGAGGACAGAGATATTATCAGGATCAACCTTATACCTGAAACAGACATTTTTATGAATAAACTGAGTATTGAACAGTCATTTCCTCTTGAATATTACAGACTTGTAAATATCTCCGCAAGCAGAAGCGCAAACAATTTTACAGACAGATCCGTGAATTCTATAACCCGCTTCAACTCATACCTGACAGAAAAACTCGATTTGAATGGAAAATTGCATTTCAGATCCTATTTTAGATCTTATGATTACGATGCTAATAACTCCAGAAGCTTTGTTATAAAAAATTACTCGCTAAGTGATACCGTATCATATAGACTTTCTGATAAGATCAGGCTAAGTCTATCAAAAAAATTCGAATATGAGGAGTTCGGATATCTGAATTTTAAAAAATTTGTTTCTAACCCTATAAGTTTTAAAAATCATTACTATTCTTCCTTTTCTGTGAGAGCCGGAAGATTTGGAAATATTTTATATACGGCCGAGTACTTTTTTTATGAGATCGACAGCTATAACTTTGACCAAAGCGACTTCTCAAAACACCATTTGAAAGAAGTGTACATATCGCACGGACCGAAATTATCTGCAAGTTATGCCTCAAATAATACCTACATTGCCTCTACGATAGAAATAGACAACTTTAGAAAAAACGACCGTCAGGTCAGATTCAGAATTCAGGGATCATACTCATTCAACTGACCTTAAATCAGCTTTCCCGCTGTTTCGGCTATTGAAGCGAAATCATCCTTCTTCAACGATGCTCCGCCTATCAGCCCCCCGTCAATATCCTTCTGACCAAGCAGCTCTTTCGCATTAGCAGCGTTTAGCGACCCACCGTAGAGTATCCTGGTTGATTGAGCAAAAACTTCGCCGTATGTCACTGTCAGAAGTTCTCTGATAAATTCGTGCATTTCCTGAGCCTGTTCCGGAGTTGCGGTCTTCCCCGTTCCGATCGCCCAGACCGGTTCGTATGCAATTACAATATTGAGTCTGTCACATAATTGAATATGAGCAAGTGCGCCGTGGATCTGGGATTTCACGACCTCTTTCTCAAGTTCGGCCTCTCTCTGTTCAAGCTTTTCGCCGACGCAGATAACGGGAACCAGTCCCTCTTTAAGCACTGCTTTGACCTTTTTGTTTACGGTCTCGTCTGTCTCGTGAAAATACTGTCTTCTTTCGCTGTGCCCAATAATGCAGTATTTCACTCCCGAAAGCTTGAGCATCTTTGCCGGCACTTCGCCGGTGAACGCGCCCGAAGTCTCCCAGAAAACATCCTGTGCTCCGATGTCTATGTGAGTTTTTTTCAGTTCCTGATATACAGGCCAGATAGAGTTGAATACGGGCGCGGCCATGATATCAACATTGTCGTTGTTCGGCATCGCTTTTTTCAGTTCTCCTGCGAACCTGACAGCCTCCAGCGGTGTCTTGTTCATTTTCCAGTTACCCGCTATCAAAAATTTCCTTTTGCCGTCGAAACCTGACGGGCTGAGGCATGCGATACCGGGCAGTTTTTTGCCCTCCATGTACTCCATGGCCGCTCCTCCCCCTGTCGAAATGTGGGAGTACTTCCCGTCGAGTCCGGCTTGTTTGACCGCTGCGGCGGTGTCTCCCCCGCCGATTATCGAAATAAGGCCGATGTTCTGTGTATAATCGGCAATGATGTTCGCGATCTCGAAAGTCTCTTTCGCGAAGTTTTCGAACTCGAAAACCGACATCGGACCGTTCCAGATCACTGTTTTGCAGTCTTTAAGCTCATCTATGTAATTCTGAACTGTTTTCGGACCTATTCCCATCGCGATCCACTCTTTTTCCTGTTTATCGGTATCGAAATATTTTGTTTCGGTTTCGTTCTTAAACTCTTTTCCGCACAACATGTCCAGAGGAAGAAGTATTTTCGTTCCTTTCTTCTCAGCTTTTTTTAATATTTCCTTCGCGACTTCGGTTTTATCAGCCTCAACAAGTGATTTTCCGACCTCAACACCTTTCGCGAGAAGCATCGTGTTCGCAATTCCGCCGCCAATGAAGATCTTATCCGAAATATCGATAAGTTTCATTATAACATCTATTTTCGAGGATATTTTGTTGCCTGCAAGGATAGTTGCGAGAGGTTTTTTCGGGTCTTTCATCGCTCCGCCTATATATTCGATCTCTTTCTTCAGCAAATAACCCGAAGCAACTTTATCGAAATATTTCGCGATTATAGAAACCGAAGCATGCGCCCGGTGGCATACTCCGAAAGCGTCCGAGATATAAAGCTCTCCGAGTTCAGCCAGCTTCGCGGCGAATTCCTCGTCTCCGGCCTCCTCTTCGGTATGAAATCTTAGATTCTCAAGAAGCACCACTTGACCGTCCTTCATGTTCATGACGATCTCTTTTACCTCATCACCTATACAGTCGGGAGCAAGTGTTATATGCTTCTTCAGAAGTTCACCAAGCCTGTCCGCTACGGGTTTAAGACTCATTTCGGGAACGACAGTCCCTTTTGGTCTTCCAAAGTGCGACATTAGTATCAGCCTGCCGCCCTCTTTTAAAACCTTCTTAAGCGTCGGAAGCGCGTCAACTATTCTTTTATCGTCCCTGATCTTAAGTTCATCGTCAAGCGGAACATTAAAATCGCATCTTACCAGTACTCTTTTGCCTTTCAGTTCAAGCGAATCGATCGTCAGTGTGTTCATTTTGCTGCTCCTTTATTACAATCCGTTTTTATGTAACTGCTAATATAATGATAAACAATGTCTTTTCAAAAAAATTTTTATCATAAATTATGTTTGTTTTTCTGGAATTTTTGTATAGATTAGAATAAATTTGGAAAATCACCGTTAACTGAAGTGGCGGAAAATTAAAAGTGAGCGCTGTGAAAACAATAGCGGAAGAAAATGACAGGGAACTTATTAAAAATTATGTCGAAACCGGAGATCAGAAGTATTTCGCCCGCCTGATGGAGAATCATGACAAAAAACTGTTCAATTACATAGTCAGAAGAATAGGAAGCCCGGAAAGTGCCAGAGATGTTTATCAGACCGTATGGCT
>SLFX01000040.1 GCA_007124045.1 Candidatus Delongbacteria bacterium
AGGATCGTCTTTATTTCCGACGGCATAACTCACGCTTCATTCGGAGGCATAGGTCTGGGGTATTATCTCGGAACAGATCCTGTCCTGACAGCCGCCATTGCAGCCGTACTCAGTGCCCTCGGAATAAGGCTTCTTTCCACAAAAGGAAAGGTCAGAGAAGATTCATCGATCGGTATATTTTTCTCCATGGGAATGGCGGCCGGTATAATTCTTATCTATCTTACTCCGGGATATGCTTCGGACCTTTCATCTTATCTTTTCGGTAATATTCTTACCGTCACTTCATCAGATATGTCATATTCTGTTATAATCACAGGCATCACGCTTGCAGCTTTCATTCTGTTTTACCGAGAAATACTCTATTCCGCTTTCGATGAAGAGTATCTGAAAATACAGAAGATCAACATTTCGGTCATAAACTACTTCATGCTCGCTCTTATCGCACTGGTCATAGTCGTGAATATAAGGGTTGCAGGAATAATTCTGATAATATCTCTTCTCACAATACCGCAGAACACAGCAATGATATTCACAAAAGACTTCAAAAAAATTATGCTCCTGTCGATCCTGCTGGGATTTGTCTGTTCTGTGACGGGGCTTTATGTGTCCTTTTCTCTGAACATTCCGACCGGTCCGGCCATAGTTTTTTCTGAAGCTGTATTCTTTCTCTGCGCAAAAATACTCCATATTATACTTGTCTTTTACGGAAAAAAATCATATAATTATGTTTCATAGAATAAGAATGATTAGTGAATGTATAAATTATTTGGATTTGAAGTATGAAATATCATAAGATAAGTTGCATTTTGATAATTTTGATCTGTACTCTTTCACTTTTTGCTGTCAGTGGCGCTGAGAGGAACGGAAACACAGTAAAGATCAGAGGAAGGGGCGTATGTTATATGGACCCGGGTATAACGACAGAAACAGCTTCTCTGATAGCAAAATACGATGCTCTGAATGACATACTGAATGTTGCGGGGATCTATTTTGAGCGCAATGACTCTCTTCTTAATGAAAAAATGAAAAGAGATCAGATAGCCTTACTTCTGGGAAATACTCTGGATGTTTTTATATACAGGGAGGGAGAGGAAAATCTGGACGGTTATCCCACATATACATCCTATGTAACGACAGAGATAGATATCAATAATCTTAACAGACATATACTTGAATCGAATATTGATAATCACAAAAGGTATGTGTTAGTATCCGAGAAAAAAAGACTCGAATCCCTTTTCGGGAAGATAAAATCAATGGGACTTACAACAAGCAGAATTTCAGAAGATTTTATTCAAGATCTTATAGCAAAACTTACTGCGACGGAATGGACGAACAAAGCATACAGAGAGAAATCTGAAGGCGTAAGGATGGATTACTATCTCATAGCCCTTGATTATGACAACAGGTATGAAGCCGCTTATCTGGGATTGGCCGATACGATGATCAGAATAGGCCGATATACCGATCTTTTAAACAGACTTACATCCATTCTGATTGCCGACCCTTTGAATTTCCCCGCACTGTATGCTAAAAGAGGCGAAGTGTTTCTCCATCTTAAACAGTATAGTCAGGCTATCACCGAACTTGAAAAAGCTATCGCGATGGCTCCGGACTACGCTGATGCGTACTGCATTCTCGCCGCCGTTCATATCGAAATGCGTAACAATTCTGAAGCCTACCGAAGATTTTTACAGGCGATCGAGGCCGACAGGAATTTTTACAGACCTTTTTTTCAGAGGGCTGTTCTTTTTCGAAGGGAAGGAAAGTATGATGACGCATTAAGAGACCTCGATCACGCCGTCAGGCTTAATCCGATGAACGCGATAACATTTTTCAACCGCGGGATCGTTCTTTATCTCTTGGGAAATCTTGAAAAATCGCTCGAAGAATTCTCAAAGGCCATATACATTGATGAACTAACTCCGGAATTCTTTTTTAACAGGGCGCTGGTTTATAAGAAAATGGATATGATGCGTCGGGCAACAGATGATTACAGAACTTATCTGCTTCTGACAAAAAAAGAACTCTCAAGAGAGACATACGCAGAACTGGTAGAACAGTGGCTTGAAAATGAAAACACCGTTCCTTTATTTAAAGATCAATAACAGTCTTAACCGTATACTGACTTTTTAGTGCTGTCAAAAGAACTTTTACCGCACATCATAGCTGTAGAATGCGGAGCCTTTTTCTTCAGCTCATCCATCATCAACTTCGCTGTTTTCCTGATATCCCACTGCGCATGTTCATCCAGCCTTAGGCTGATAAAATGGTAAAGTTCCCGGAAATTCATACGGAGTATAACTTTTCTTCTGTGTGCATTCGTGAGTAAGTAGGCTGCATGCACAGGTATCAGATCGCTCATTTCACAAAAAACATCTTCCGTATTTTTCATAATATCACGAAACTTATTTTCCATACCGGTTTCTAAAATACTTTCGGGTACCGTATATCCGAGATCTGTATTATAAGGCCTTGTTATTATTGAAGATATCCTGTGCCTTTTAAGTTGTGCATAGTTCGAAGAACTGACCGTCAGTTCGAATAGCGCATCCGAGAATTCGAAATACCTTTTAACACTGTCGTAAGGCATTCTGTATTTCAGGCACTGTTTTAATATTCTGCCAAGAGTTTCGTCATCGACTGAGTCAATAAAATAAGCCGCCTGATCTATGTCAATATTCTTTACAGCCGAAACCGCGATCTTAGCTATCTCTCTGTCAGGATCAGGAGTACATGATATAAGTTTGACTTCTGAACTGTCTTCACAGATCTTCTCTTCAAAAGGTATTGAACAAAGCATTTCATCCAGCTCTGCATCAGCAAATCTGTCGTACTCTGTCGGTTCAACATATTTAATTATTGACGGACTCAGATCTTTAACCAGGTCAAATATATTTTGTGAAAGAACCCTGACCTCCTCGAGTTCAGAATTGGCAAGCTGCCTGAGCATATTCTCAAGATTTCTTGCATTTATACTCATTCCGAACTGGCTCTCACAGGCCATAGAGACCACATACCGTGCATCTTCTTTTGCCCAGCCTTCCACCATTCTTCTGCCATTCCTGCTTTCAGCTGTTTTTGAATGTTTTTTCAGGAAGTTTTCGAGAAGAACTTCATACAGTGTACTGTAAGCCTCGTTCTGTGCTTTTATTATATCGCAAAATTTCTTTTCAAATCCGGCCTCTACTATCTCCCGAGGTATAACATAATCATCATCAAGTCTGATATATCTCTGAGATTTTTCTGTGAATGATGCAAATCTGAATTTCTGAACATGTTCAACTGCAAGTCTGGACAATCCTATCACATCAAAATTAAAATAGGCATGCTCCGCCACGGAAGAATGCCCGAGTCCGAAAATAATGGTCTCGTTTGATCTTCTTGCACGGTCAACCTCCTCTCTTGCTTCTCTCCTCAACACTTCGATATCACGGGGATCTCTGCTTATCCGGGCATAAGCGGCACTAAGGGTCTCCGGAGTTATATTATCTCTCTGCCATCCCGCCTTTTCTTTCAGTTCTTTTATCAGGTCCGCATCAAAATTATAACCCGAAAGAATTACTCTCATTTTTATACTTCTCCCCTGTTAAAATTATTTGCATACTTCATTAGTACAAAGGTTCTCTACGCATATTTTTAATGATATTTCTAACTTCCGCAGCATTGCCTAAAGAATTGCCCGCAAGTCTCAAAAACTCGTTAAGGTCAGCAGCGCTTTTGTCAAAATCCTCCAGGTACATGTAAGCAAGACCTCTGGTGAGAAAAGCGTCATGGGATAATTGATCGATCTCCAATGCTTTAGAACAATCTGATAAAGCTTTCTCAAAATCGCTCAATAATAACCTTAACCGTCCCCTTGCAATATAGGCATTTCTGTTCTCCGGATCAAGTTCCAGAGATCTGTCATAATCCGAATGAGCTTTTTCAAAATCCTCCAGATTTCTGTATGCTATACCCCTGTTTAAATACAGACCCGATAATTCAGGGTCAATTTTAATTGCAGATGTATAGTCAGAAACTGCCTCTTTGAACATACCAAGCTGTTTATAGGCATTACCCCTGTTGTTATAGGCTTCGATCATTTCAGGATTAAGCCTTAAAGCCTGCGTGAAATCACTTAAAGCCGTCCTGAACTCACCTGAGTTCATATAGAAAACACCTCTGTTGAAATAATTAACGGGATTATCACCGTCACTTTCTATCATTAGGTTGTAATCCTCAATTCTAGTTTTTCCGCCTTCGGATTCTGATGCAAACAAATGCTCAGGCAGTTTTTCCGGCCGGGAATCTTTCGGTAGGTGCCTCGTTGCTACAGCTGAACGGTCATGCTGTGTGACTTCGGTTAAAGGCTGGGTCTCGGCTTCTTCTACATTATCATTTTTCCGGGTGCAACCGGAGATCACTGTGAATATTGACAGAACGATGATAAAGGCTTTTTTAGTCTGATTTTTCTTCATGTTTGACTCCTTTTTGTTTAAATACTATACTTACTGTCGGATTGACCGCCAAAGAAACAAGCATTCCGATCGTGCCGGCCTGCGGGGATGGCATGCTGTTGAAATAAAGAACAAGGCTGGTTCCGAGTCCAGCAAAAAAAGAAGCGTAAGCTCCGTATTTATTTGCTTTATTACCGAGAATGCCCCAGATGAAAGGACCGAGAAAAGCAGAGCCGATAGCTCCCCATGAGATTCCCAGTATCGCGACTATAGTATCTATCCTGAAGAGTGCAAGAGCAACGGACAGCGATACGAAAACAACACTTGCAACTCTGGTGATCAGAGTCAGTTTCTCGTCACTTACATTTTTATTTATATATCCCTGATAGAAATCTTTGGAAAGAGTGGAGCTTGAAATAAGAACCAATGCGGCCAAAGTTGACATCGAGGCTGATAAAAGCAGGACCAGTATGATCACAAAAATAGAATCGGGAATAATATTCATAAGAAGTTCTGGCATAAGCCTGTCAAACAAAGGCTTTCCGTTTTCAAAGACTCCGGGAGTATTTTCAGCATTGATAAAAAATCTTCCTGTTGAACCGACAAAATAAGCAACACATCCTATGAGAAGTGCGAAGACAGTCGATGCTATTGTTCCGATCTTAATGGCTTTTTCATCTCTTATAGAAAGGAATTTCTGAATTAGCTGAGGCATGGCAAAAGGGGCTACGCTTGTAAGGAAAACGAGCGAGAACAGAGGCCACCAGCCGGGAGGCCCGACAACTGCAGTCAGTTTCGGATTGAACTCATTCAGCTCAGCGGTTATGTTTCCGAGTCCGTCAGCACGTGAAATTGTGAAAACAGTCATCAGAATAACACCAACAACCATTATTATACCGAAAAAAGTATCGAGCGAGGCCATTGATTTATATCCGCCCATGCTCAAATAAAGCGCAGTAAAAAATCCCATGAACAGAACAGCGTGCCAGTACTGAAGGCCGGGAAGTGACGATTCAAACAGATATGAGAGACCCTGAAAAACCGCGGCTGAATACGGAATAAGGAAAATGAATATAACGAATGATGCAAGTAATTTAAAATATTTTGCATCGTACCTCGCCTCCAGAAATTCGCTCATGGTATAAACACCATACTTCAGTGAAGCCTGTTTCACCTTCCATGCGAGAAGTTTCCATACAAGAAAAACGCCTACAATTGCATTGAAAAAACCTACCCATATCCCAGAATAACCAAAATTCCATCCGACATTGCCGGCGAATCCGATGAATATAACCGCTGAAAAATACGCAGTGCCGTAGGAAAAAGCACTCATCCAGGGACCCACTTTCCCCCCGCCGAGCAGGAAATCTGAGAACGATCTTGTTTTCGACGCTCCGATAAGACCGAATACTATTATCGTTAGAGCATATATTGATAGAACAGTAAGTTTCAGTGCCATAAATTGCTTCCCTGCAGGTTAATTTCTAATCGGATAAATATAAGTTTTTAAGAGCTTAAAAGCAACGCTGTTTTTTGACTGGAGAATTAAAAATAAGATTTCATAACTTCGGAAAAATCCTTATATTTCCATCCATGAAAAGTTCAGTTGTTAAAATACTGACCGTTGTTTTTCTTATCGGAGGATGCACAAGTCAGATCCGTGAGTCTCATGCACCTGTAAAGACCAGTAGCGAAAAGGAATTTTTGTACATGGAAGAACTCTACGCTCATGCGTCCAACAGCTTTAAAAGCGGGGATATTGACGGTGCTTATGCCTGGTACGAAAGGCTTGAACAGGACTATCCCGACAATCCATACAGAGCCGAATCGCTTTTTATCAGAGGCTACATTTTAAAAACATTCAGAGATGAGCCGGAAAATGCTGAAATACTTTTCAGAAAGCTTTTAGACGGCTTTCCGGGATCAGATTTCTACAATGCTGCGGTTTTCGAGCTTAAACATATAAACGATCCGGGCTTTATTCCCGAATTTGAAAAATAAAGGAAAGACGAATGAAAAGGATTTATTTAGATAATAGTGCCACCACTCAGGTTGATGATAGATCAGCGAAAAAAGTTTATGAGTTTATGACGGAAAAATACGGTAATGCGTCATCCGCCCACTTTTTCGGACAGGAGGCAAGATATGCTCTTGATGACTCCAGGGAAAAGATCGCGAAGATAATAAACTGCGGTATAGGCGAGCTGTACTTCACTTCCGGCGGAACAGAGTCTGATAACTGGGTTATTAAAGGTATAAGCGATATTTACATAGACCATAACAAACCTATTCATATTATAACTACATCATACGAACATAGTGCTGTTTATGAAA
>SLFX01000101.1 GCA_007124045.1 Candidatus Delongbacteria bacterium
AGTCCTAGACTAAAATTTACACAATATTTCAGTTGATAGAATAATAAATATTCGTTATTTTTAGCATATCAAATACGGAGTTGTGTTATGAAAAAACTGTCTCTTTACAAAATCATACTGCTATTGAGCGCCCTGATCTTTGCCGTTCCCGCTTTGGCACAGGATAAAGGCGAAGTTTCACTGCCGTGGAACGAGTTTAAGAACCTGACCAACATTGATAAGAACATGATCGTCATTCCTATCGAGACATTCGAAAAGCTTATTATTCAAACCGGAAGGCAGGATTACAAAGCGCAGAATATCGCAGGCGGAAATGTCATACTCAGTCAGGCGGAGTTCAAAAAAATAGTTGACGGCATGAAAGCCCCGACAGGCACAAGCATTACGCCACCTTTCAACTACCTGATCACAAAAGCGGTCTATAAGGGCAAAATGCATCAGGAGAACACGGATTTTACGGCAACTTTTCTGGTCCACATCCTCAAAGACGACCAGTATCACAAAATACCGATAATCCCGAGTTCGACAGCGGTGGCCGACATCAGAGTGAATAACCAGCCTGCTCTGATCGTAAGCGAAAGCGGTTTCAGCAATATAGTGCTCCACGGCAAAGGCGAATTCAGGGTTGACGCGACTTTTTCGGTGAAATCATCGCTGGCGAGAGGCCCCTACGAACTGGCACTCAACATCAACAGGACACCGATCACTCTTCTTGAGCTTGAGATACCTATGCCGCAGATCGAGGTCGAAATACCTCAGGCAAGGCAGGTTAGTTCTTCCGAGAGGAACAATGTGACGAACATATCTGCCGTGATCACCGAAAGTTCCGCCATAAATGTAAGATGGAGAAAGAAATTCGAGGTGGTAGAAAAGCTCCCGCCGAAAGTTTATGCGGATATCAACCATCTCGTTTCGATAGAGGACAACGCTCTCAAAACCACATCCCAGGTAAACTACAACATCCTTCATTCCGAGATAGAAACGGTCGGGATCACGATAGATGATAATGTCAGGATACTCAACATTACGGGAAGCGGTGTCGGAGAATGGCAGGAGATAGTCCGCGATGAGGTCAGGCAGATAATCATACCTTTCACTTACGGGATCAAGGGTAATGTGACGGTCAACATAGTTTCCGAAGTGCCGTTGAGCGCGGAGGGTCTCGAGACCGCTTTTACGGGCATAAAATCATTAAACACCGTCAGGGAGACAGGCTCGATCGGGATAGAACTTAACACCAGTGCCGAGGTCGTGATCACGGAAAGCAGCGGTCTCGAACGGGTTGCGCCGCAGACGCTCCCGAACCAGATCCTCACAAGATCATCACGGCCGCTCATAGAAGGATTCAAGTACTCCAGACACCCGTACCAGCTCATGCTCGACATAAGAAAACACAGAAAGGTCGGAGTGCCTATGGCGGCGGCCTACTCGGCGAGCGCGGTGACCCTTTTTACCGAGGACGGCAAGATCATACACAGCATAGAATACAGGATCAAGAACAGCTCCAAGCAGTTCCTTGAGATCGCGCTGCCTGAAAACGCTCAGGTATTCAGCGTTTTCGTGAACAATAACCCTGTCGAGTCGTCATTGAACGACAGGAACAGCCTTCTCGTTCCGCTCATAAGATCAGATCTGTCCTCCCGCGCCGACGACACATATCCCGTCGAGATAATTTATGCGGTATCGTCAAAACATTTCGGCATTTTCGGCACAAAGAGTACTGCCCTGCCGGCAATAGATCTTTTTACCAGCCAGATCATGTGGTCTGTCTATCTGCCGCACGGTTACCAGTACATCTATTTCGACAGTTCGCTCGAGAAGGAGGAACTGATAAGAGGTTTTAACATTCTCGGCGGCGACCAGAGAACTTACGATGCCGAAATTCAGGCTGACGGGCTTGCCGACTCGGACAGAGTAAGAGCCGGCAGAGCGGCGAAAGCCGAAATGTCCATGAGCGAGTTCCGCAGCGCTCCCATGGTCGCTGAAGACCAGATAATGCAGATAAGAAGAGAGCAGGAGTTCGGCGCGACTCTGGATAAGATATCGGCTCCTTCAGCTTCTGCGATATCAACCACAACCGGGCTTATGCCGATCAGGATAAGAATACCGACATCTGGACAGGTTTACAGGTTCGCGAAGACCGTTGTTAACCCCGAGGATCCTCTTACTATGGAAGTCTATTTCATTCAGTCATGGGTTCCAAAAGCGGTAAAATGGACTGTCTGGATATTGGTGATCCTTATAATTATCTTGCTGCGCAGGAAACTTTTCAGATTCGCCAGAAAGCTCGCCTTAGGCAAACCGCGCAGATCAGAAAACGACGCAGAAGAAGAAAAAACAGTATTTTTCGATGATAAAGGAAAGGAAATAACAAAAAACGATGAATAACAGAAATAGAACTGATCTTAAAGACAAACGCCCTTTCGTAAAACGCAAAAGTTTCATTGTTGGACTTATAGTTATCACAATGCACACTCTCGGAGTTATTTCATCGGTAAATGCACTGATGTCCTCAAGAACGGCTCCGGGGACTGTCGCATGGATAGTTTCTTTAAACACAATGCCTTATGTGTCTGTACCGGCCTACTGGCTGTTCGGAAGCCCGAAGTTTCAGGGTTATGTAAGTGCTATGAGGGAAAAGGACTCCGAACTCGGCCTTTCGCTCAGGGAAAAGAACTATAACATTTATCCGTTTATATACGAAAATAACAGCTCGAGGATAAAAACAAATCTGGAAAAGCTCTCAAAAATGCCTGTTCTGGGCAGAAACAGTCTGGAACTTCTGATAGACGGCGAAAAAACTTTCGACTGCATATTTGAAGGGATCGGGAAAGCCGAAAACTACATTCTTGTTCAGTTCTACATAGTTGAAAGCGACTCTCTCGGTAATGCTCTCAAAGACCTTCTTATAAAAAAATCTCTTGAGGGTGTCAGAGTATATTTTATATATGATGCCATAGGCAGCAGAAAACTTCCTTCTTCTTATATTAGAGAAATGCAGGATTCGGGGATTAATGTAGGAAGGTTCAGATCGTCGCGAAGTCTTATAAGGCAGTTCCAGATAAATTTCCGGAATCACCGCAAGATCGTAGTAACGGACGGCAAAAAGGGATGGATCGGAGGCTTCAATGTCGCAGACAGATATATCAGTGGAAATCCAAAGCTCGGTTCATGGAGAGATACGCACCTTAAGATCGAAGGACCCGCCGCACTTGCTCTTCAGGTCTCTTTTATGGAGGACTGGTATTGGATTACCGATACTATTCCCGAGCTTTCATGGGAACCTGTCCCCTCCGAGACAGATGATATCCCTGTTATCGTAATACCTTCCGGACCCGCAGATGATTTTGAAACGGCAAGCCTTATGATGCAGAGTCTGATAAATAAAGCAGAAGAAAGAATATGGATAACAAGCCCGTATTTTGTTCCTGATGAGGGTGTAATGGGAGCATTGAAGCTCGCAGGCCTGAGGGGAGTTGATGTAAGAATTATTATACCTCAAAAACCTGACCTGTTCCTCGTTTACTACGCCGCCTATGCTTTTCTGGGACCGATGATAGATACGAACATTAAAATATACAGGTATATGGACGGCTTTCTGCACAGTAAAACATTTCTCGTTGACGGCGACATATCCGGTGTGGGTACGGTGAATCTTGACAACCGCTCTTTCAGGCTCAATTTTGAAATAACCGCAGTAATGAAAGACAGTATTTTTACACAGGAAATGTCAGATATGTTCGAGAATGACTTCAGGCGATCGAGACTTATGACTAAGGATGACATCGAGTCAAAATCATTCTGGCGGAAAGTTCTTTCAAGAGCTGCTTATATGACGGCTCCGCTTCTATAACAATCATTAACCGGATCAGGATATGAAGAACAAAAAGGAAATATTCGGATGGGCGATGTTCGACTTTGCGAATCAGGCCTATACACTGCTTATAATCACCGTCATCTTCGGAGATCTTTTCACAAGCGTCATCATCGGAGACGCTCCCGATTTCAAAAGAGGAAATTTACTCTGGAGTTTTTCGCTTGCGGTCAGCTATATGATGGTGGTGATATGCTCTCCTGTTTCCGGGGCGATAATAGACTTTACTGCTTCAAGAAAGAAATTTCTTTTCGGGAGCTATCTTATAAATGTCGTTTCGACTTCCGCTCTTTATTTTGTCGCGCCGGGCATGGCCGTTCTCGGAGTCGTGCTCATCATCATATCGAACTTCTCATATTCGATAGGAGAAGCCTTTATAGCGAGCTTTCTTCCCGATCTGGGAAAACCGGAGGATCTGGGTAAGATCTCGGGATTCGGATGGGCGATGGGTTATGTCGGCGGCATGGGATCGGCAATTTTCGTGCTCGCGCTTCTCGGAGATGTGTCTCTTGAGAACTTTGACCGGATCAGGTGGGTCGGCCCGTGGGCGGGATTTTTCTTTCTTGTAACAGCGATCCCTACATTTTTATGGGTCAGGGAAAGGGGAATAAAACAGAAGTTGCCGGAAGGAAAGTCCTACATTTCGATAGGGATATCCCGCGTTTCATATACGCTCAAAAGCCTGAACAAATACGGGGATATGAGTACTCTGATGCTCTCTATGTTCTTTTCGATGAGCGGCATCTATGTCATAATAACTTATGCGTTCATTTACGGTGCGCAGGTCATAGGATGGGATCAGTCCGTCCGGACAATGATGTTCGTTATTGTTCAGGTAACAGCCGCGGCCGGAGCGCTGACATTCGGTTTTATTCAGGACAGAATAGGCGCGAAAAGAACATACCAGATCACTCTTGTTATGTGGATCGGGGCGATCATACTGATTTTTTTGACGCCCTCTGTCAGCATTCTCATATCTTCGCTTTTAAAGCTCGAAAACCCGATCCACCCCCAGTATGTTTTCCTCACGGTCGGCAGTCTTGCCGGCATGAGCCTCGGCTCATGCCAGTCGGCGACCCGTACCCTTGTTGGGCTGTTCGCCCCCAAAGGCCGCACCGCCGAATTTTTCGGATTCTGGGGAATGGCTCTTAAGTTATCCGGGTTCTGCGGCGTGCTTTTCATCGGCCTTCTGCAGCTCGCGCTCGGCCTGCACAAAGCAATACTTTTCTGCGCCGTGCTTTTTGCCGTATCGCTTTTCGTAACGCGGAAAATTGATGTGGGCAGAGGAATACTGGCTGCCGGAAATGGCGGAACAGAATCTCATTAGTTTATCCGGCGATAAATATTTATGATATAAGCACACTGATCTTTCAAATGACTAAATCTTATCAACACCCATTTTTAAGAGATGACTCTCTATCTCTTCTTCAGTCATGGGTCCTGTATGCTCATGAAAAATATTTCCTTCAGAATCAAAAAATATCATATGCGGAATACTTCTGATACCATAACGGGCCGAGATCAATTGATCAATGTCGGCATGTACATAAACGAAATTGACTTTACCTTCATATTTCTCTTTTACAGATTCCTGAATCGGCTTCATATCCTGGCATGACCCACATGAATCTGCTCCGAAACTGGCCATTGTCGGCATTCCGCTGTCGCGCGCACGGTCAACATCATTATCTCTTCCTATCTCGTCCTGTGTTTTTGCCCATTCGGCATTTACAGCTATCTCAACTCTTTTTCCCATTTCAGTTACAAGCAGTTCTATTACCGCCTGCTGCTTTTGCTGAAGAAGGTAGTTTCCTATCTGTGATCTTACCTGTTCATATTGATCTTGTGGTATAAATTCCCTGTTTGCATTATAAAAATCTTCAATTTCGCTGTCGCTTACTGTAATATCCGATATTTTGCTTTCTATCCATTTTTGTAGCAGCATATTCTGATCAAGTGAAGATACATCCTCGCCTGTCAAAGACATCTGTCTTCTGGCCTCCTGTTCCATGATCGATCCTGCAGCCATCTGGTCGGCAAGAAGGAACTGATTGCTGCCGAATATCTGACGGTTTTCAGGAACCATCTTTTCCAGCTCATCATTAAGGTCTTTCTGACTTAGCGTAACAGTTTCAGTTCGTATCAGAATACCTTCGGGCATATCCATTAGCCTTGCATGGCTGAGTACGCCTTTGGCAATCCTCGGGTAAACTTCCATGACTACAGGCGCAGAATCGTCATATTCGAATAACCCGACATCCGATTCCTTAGGTTCTTTAGCGCAACCGCCTATTATAATTCCGATGCAGAATAATGCCAATATGACTTTGTACTTGACTGAACGATTATTCATTCAAAATCTCCTCTGGTTGGTTTAACATTTTTTGAAACAAGCTTTTCTATTACTTTGGTTAAATATAAAAGTTCATCAACAAAATTACCAGGGATTTTCTTTTATCCTGAACATTTTTTCCATCAGCTCATAGAGATCAGGATGATTGGCTTTAAATTTTTTAGGGTTCTCGAAGAAGTATTCGCTTGCGACCGCAAAAAACTCGGTTTTATTCTTCGTTCCATACGGATTAATATCCGACCTTCCGTTCATTATCTGCTCAATATTTCTCTGCATAAGTTCTATCCATGGAACAACATACTGCTTCTCGAGAAATAATTCAGGAACGCCGTCCGTTGATCCGTCCGCCTTGTCAATCAGGTGAACGAATTCATGAATACCCACATTCGATCCGTCCCATTCGTTAGCAAACCCCCGGTGAAGATCCGCCTTTGAAAGCAGTATTTTGTCGTTGAGAGGCCCGTCCCCGACCATGCCTGAAATGCTGTCGCTTCCATAATTATCAGTCTCTGTCCGAAAATTCTCATCAAAGCTCTTTTCATAAAGAATGACTTGATCCAGGTTGAGATACTGCCACGCAGGAAAACGGAAAATCGGAATAACTGCGCTTGCGGCGATAAGAAGTTCATCCGTGCGCCTGACTTTTGTTCCTACTCCGGTTATAATAACATTTTCCAGAAACTCGCTTACCTTGAATTCGAAATGTTTCTTTTCTTCGTCATTTAAATCTTTATAGAATCTCACTTTGCAAAATAATATGCGTCTGTCCTTTCCGGAAAGTGTTCCTTCGGGACTTCTCCATCTTCCGGTTTTTCCGAGATAAAAGAACAGCCATATAAGGAATCCGAAGAAAAATACAAGAAATATTGCTGCATAGATTTCGTGCATGTGCTAAATTTATGGAAATAAAATGCAAATTACTATACAAATCGTTATATTTCACCCGTAAAAAATTCTGACAGGAACTTTTATGCCCAAAAGACCAGATCCATCAAGATACAAAGTGCTCATATTCGACCTTTTCCACACGCTTTCATCGATCCATCATTCAAATGTGCCTGGAAGAAACTCCCACGAAATCATCGGCGTTTCGAGAGAGAAATGGCTCGAGGCTCTTTTTACCGACCACGAAAGGCGGGCGCGAGGGCACATCAAAGATCCCGTCGGAATTATAAAAGATATTACTGACAAACTCGGCATGGGCATCGCAGAAGAAATGATCTGCGAACTTGCCCAAAGCCGCTACGACAGATTTTCATACAGCCTGAAGAATATTCTTCCTCACACCGTCGAAACGATCAGGGAGCTTAAGCGGCGCGGAAAGACAGTAATACTCCTCAGCAATGCCGATGTCTGCGAGGTCGAGAGCTGGGAGCATTCGCCCCTGGCCGCACATTTCGACCACGCTGTTTTTTCCTGCCACACAGGATACCTGAAACCCGAGCCTGAGATCTACGATCATGCCGTAAAACTTTCCGGCGCATCCAAGGATGAGTGCCTGTTTATAGGCGACGGCGGCTCGGACGAACTCAACGGCGCAAAAAAATACGGTATCGCTTCCTGCTTCACATCGGAATTCATAAAAGACCTCTGGCCCGAACACATAGAGGAAAGAAAACTCATCGCCGATTATCATATAGACAGGATAGATGAGCTGCTGTAAATAAGCTCTTGACATTTATATGTTTTTGTATTACATTGTAAATAACAATATAAAAGAGGTATTACATGTCAAAAATAGTCACTATGAGAATAAAAGATTCAGTCCTCGAAAAGCTGATGAAATTCGCCAAACTTGAAAACAGGTCACTGTCCAACTTCATCGAAACAGCTGCGTTGAAGTATATAAATGACATCGAATATGCCGATGAATTTGAGATGAGCGATGTACACCGGGACACCGATCTGCTGAAAAAGCTGAAGAAAGGAAGCTCGGACGCAAAAAACAAAAGAGGCCGTTTTGTCGAACTTTAAAATATTTGAGACAGATCAGTTTATCTCTGACATCGAAAGCCTGCCGCCTTCGACCAAAGTGAAGATATATAAAAAGATCCGCGAATATGCTTATAAACAGATTGCAGAAAATCCTTATTTCGGCCTCAACATCAAAAAACTCAGAGATATTTCACCGGAAACATGGAGATACAGATTGAGTGATTACAGATTATTCTATGAAATTGACGATTCGGAAAAAATCATATACATAACGGCACTGAGCAAACGGAAAGATGCTTACTGAACTTGATAAAGGAGTGCTTTATGTCCAAAAACGATCTCCCGGATTTCTGCCTGATATCAATATTTTACTCAAAAAGAAAAATCATCTATTTTATACTGTGTGTTGAAATTAAGATTGACTTAGCTGGCTCATAGAATTAAATTACTACGTACAAATTAAATAAAGAAGAGTGCATGAAATATTCGAACATAAGAGAAGAAGAGTTGAAGAACAAAGTCGCAAGTGATTTTTTTGGGATTTGCGACTGCATATGAGAAAATGAAGACCTTATGAGGAATTTTTTTATGGCTGAAAAACAAACTATAGAATATAAACAGAGCTGGCAAGATGAATATTTGAAATGGGTATGCGGTTTTGCAAATGCTATCGGCGGTACTATTTTTATCGGCAACGATGATGTCGGCAATGTAGTTGATCTTGAAAATTATAAAAGCCTGATGGAAAATATTCCTCAAAAAATCCGTAATTCTATGGGTATTATCTGTGATGTTCAGCTTCACGATGAAAACGGGAAGAAATATATCACAATACAAGTTGATCCGTATTCTGTTCCGGTTTCTTTTAGAGGCAGGTATTATTATCGAACAGGTAGCACAAACCTGGAATTGACCGGTGTTGAACTAAACGAATTTCTTTTAAAAAAAGCCGGTAAAACATGGGATGATGTTATTGAGGATAGAGCAGGAATTCATGATATTGACGAAAAGAGTATTGAAAAATTTATTGAAGACAGCAAAGAAAAAGGCAGGATGCCTGATACAGAAGGTTTGAGCGCAACTCAGATACTTGATAAACTTCGTTTAACTGAACACGGAAAGATCAAAAGAGCGGCTATTATTCTTTTCGGAAAAGACCCGAACAGATTTTTTCCGAATATTCAGGTAAAGATCGGCAGATTCGGTAAAGACTCATCAGACCTTAAATTCCATGAGATCGTTGAAGGAAATCTTGTTTATATTCTCTATGAAGTTCTTGTTCAATTGAATTATAAGTTTCTGACCAGACCTGTAGCCTTTGAAGGTTTACAGCGAGTAGAAAAATATGAATATCCGTTTGCTGCCTTAAGAGAAATGCTTCTAAATGCGCTTGTCCACCGGACCTACATGGGAGCACCAGTTCAGATACGGGTTTTTGACGACAGATTGACTATCTGGAACGAAGGCACACTTCCGCAGGGATTATCACTTGAAAACCTGAGAAAAGAACATAACTCACGCCCGAGAAATCCGAATTTAGCAGATGCCTGTTTCAAGGCCGGTTACATTGACACTTGGGGTCGAGGTATTCTAAAGATAATCAATTCCTGTAAAGAAGCAGAGCTTCCTGATCCGGAGATCAATGAGATGGACGGAGGTCTGCAGGTGATTCTTTATAAAACAAAACAAGGTGAACTGACCCCGCAAGTGACCCCGCAAGTGACCCCGCAAGTGACCCCGCAAGTAAAAAAATTATTAGCAGTGATGACAGGCGAGCATAACAGGCAGGAATTACAGGATAGATTACAATTGGCGGACAGAGAGAATTTTAGGATCAATTATCTGCAACCTGCTTTAGAAAGTAAACTGATCGAGATGACAATACCTGACAAGCCAAAAAGCAGTATGCAAATGTATAAACTGACTGAATTAGGCAAAAGAATTGATGAAGAATTACAAAATTAATTGCAGATTTTTGAGGAAATAATTCTATGACCTATTACATAGTAAAAGTAATCATATCTGCTATAATAATCGTAGCTGTATCGGAAATATCTAAGCGGAATTCGACCGCCGGAGCGCTTCTTGCGTCATTGCCGTTACTTTCGGTACTTGCGTTCGTCTGGATGTATATTGATACGGGCGATGTTGCAAAGATTTCTGAGGTTTCAAAAGATGTATTCTGGCTGGTGATCCCGTCGTTAGTGCTGTTTGTCGCTCTGCCTGTGTTATTGAAGATGCAGATCAATTTTTATCTGAGTCTTTTGATATCTTCAGCTCTCACAGCCGGCGCATATACGCTGCTTTTATTGTTATTGAGGGCTAAACAATAGGTTTATTTGAGATTTTTACGACATTTCTATTCAGTTTTATTTCTGTATCTGTCATGCCTGATTATCCTCTTTATAGGTGAACAAGTTTGCGGGTCGAGAAATTCAGGAAAGATTTGAGGATTTGACTTGATATCTTTCTCAAAACAAAGTAAGAAGAAATTACCTTACCCTTTTGAGCCTGACCGCGTAAGCTCCCTCGTGGCCGTGAATGCCGGGAATGACAGAATAACTTCCGTCCGGGTTTCTGAATCGCTCAAGTAAAGGTTCTGCAGCAGGATCTATGGCGAAATCTTCTTCAAGTTTTAAAAATGCGTTTACGATCGCTGAATTCTCATCTTTAAATATCGAACAGGTCGAATAAACGATGTATCCGTTCTTTTTGACATAGACCGCTGCCCTTCTCAGTATGGATAGCTGAAGTTTTGTGAGTTCAGATATCATTTCCTCGGATTTATTCCACCTGCTTTCAGGATGCCGCCTGAAATTGCCGCTTCCTGTACAGGGCGCATCTATGAGTATCTTGTCGAATTCTATAAAGTCCTGATATTTCTGAGCTTCCTGAAAGGTCAGCTTTTCGAAAGTCAGCCCGAGCCTCTTAAAATTCTGTTTTATCAGAACGCGCTTCTTCTGTGAAATATCGTTGAGCCACAGCCTCGCTTTATTGCCGGTCAGCTCCTGAATATAGGATGACTTGCCGCCCGGAGCACAGCACAGATCAAGTATCTTTTCATTTTTTTTCGGTGACAGGAGCAGTACCGGTAGCGAATGCGAAGGGTCCTGAATATAGAATCTGCCCTCTTCAAAAGCCTTAGAACCTATCACATTGCCGCTCTTTATCTCCAGAAAATCTCCAAAGTATTCGACCTCTGCCGTTTCGACCCCTTCGCTTTCGAGCTCAGCCGCGAGATCTTCGCGGCTGTTTTTTATCCTGTTCGCCCTCGCGTACACCGGCGGAATTGTCTGGTTGAACCTGTAGATATCCTCGGTAACCGGCTTCCCGTACTCTTCGATAAGCCTGTCCGTAACCCACTGCGGATGCGAACTGTATAGCGCTTTTTTTGAACTTTTATCCTCTTCGGTCATCGTCTCGGCGGTCATTTTCCTGAGGATCGCGTTAATATATTTAGACTTCCTTTCGCCGAGAACCTTTTTCGATATCTCAACATATTCATTAACTACAGAATAATCAGTTGAACTGTCCAGATAAAAATACTCTGTCCCCGCGCACAAAATAAGTATCGCTGTCTTAATGTCCTGCTCGGGAATATTTTTTTCCACCTTTTCGGCCAGAAACTTCTCGATATAATTGAAATTCCGGAAGAAAATATTTACAAGATTTATAAACCTGCGCTTGTCCCTGTCGTCAAGCCCGTTTAAAACTTCGCCGTAAAGTGTTTCGAACGCTAGCCTGTCGTTGTAGATCCTCATGACCGTATCGTAAAAGAGTTTTCGAAGTTCCAAATCTATTTCCTGTCAAGATGAATTGATAGTGCCGTCCTTCGAAACTGCCTCGGAAGAAAAAAAAGCCTGACCTGACAGTAGATAGAGCCGGAAGATGTGACCTTTTCTCCATGAGGCACAAATTTTATTCTGAATTCTCTCTCCTCCGAAGGCATAAGACTGAAAGATTCAGGAACATGACCGTCAGATGTTATCAGGCTATCCGATACTTTCTCCCTGAATTCGTTCCTGATCTGCAGAAAAAGAAACTGCCTGTTCTCGAGCGAAAAATTCTTTACCTCGCCGGATATGTTTTTCATGGTGAAAGTAAGTTCGACCGGCCTTGATGCTGAAAAAGTTCCGTCCCGGGAGGATAAAAAGTAAGACACCCCCTCGATCTGAATAGATGAGAATTTAGGTCTTCCCGTCCCCATACGGCTGCTTTTCGGAGAAGCGCATGAGAAAATTAAGGCGGATACTAGAAAATATACAAAATACTGCCTAATCATCTGTTTTTCCGCTGTCTCTGGCCTGAAGGTATTTTTCATAAAGCCCCTCGTTGAGGAACATATCGACTATCTGCGGGTCAAGCTCTCCGTCCTTAGCCATGAAACCGAGTATCTGTACAGCTTTTTCGGTCGGTATTGCCTTCTTATACGGTCTGTCATGAGCGGTAAGCGCTTCAAAAACATCCGCGACAGCAAGTATTCTGGATTGAAGGAGTATTTTTTCGCCGTTGATATTATACGGATATCCGCTTCCGTCGAGCATCTCGTGGTGCGCGCCTGCGATCCTGGGGATGTCCTTAAGTTCGCTGGTAAAAGGTACGGCGGCAAGAATATCCAATGTGTTCACGACATGCTTTTTCATCTTTTCCCACTCATCGGGAGAAAAATTGCCTTTAACGAAATTGGTAAGCATTGATATCTCATCTTCCTCAAGGTAATTGCGCTCATGACCATCAAAATCAACAAAGGTTTTTTTGCCTATCTTATTTATTTTTGCCTTATCCTCATCCGAGCAAAACCCGGGATTATTTTTTTCAAGCAGAAAATCCAGATCGCTTTTGATCTCATCAAGAAATTTGTCTTTCAGCTTTTCATCTCTGACATTATGCGTCACGGAGAATTTTATGATCTCGAACCTGTTCTTTATCACAGCTATTTCATCTTCCTCGAGCTTGTTGCGCTTTTCGAGGACATTTTCAGGAACCGCCACCTTACCTACATCGTGAAGAAGGGCGGCATACTTCAGCTCTTCGAGTTTCTGGCCGGAAAAATGAACATCTTTGTACACGCCGTCGGTTTTACTGTTGATGTGTTCCGCTATCATATTCGAAATATATGCTACCCTTTTGGAATGTCCGGCGGTGTGCGGGCTTCTGGCCTCGATCGCCTCCGAAAAAGCCTCAACGAGGGCCTTGTAAAGGTTCTTGTTGGCTTCGAGAAGCCTCGCGTTCGCGTAGGCAACAGCCGCCTGACTTGCGAGAGAGAGTATAATTTCTTCTAAATCCTTTGAGAACGGAACCGGTTTTCCGTCTTTGTCAAGTTTATTGATCAGCTGAATGACACCCAATACATTGCCTTCGTTGTCCTTCATTGGTACTGAAAGCATTGAAACGGTTCTATATCCTGTTTTTTCGTCAAATGACCTGTTGAAATCGTAAGGCTTTTCATCTGATATGTCGTAGCAGTCCTCAATATTGACCGTTGTTCCCAAGAGAGCCGTGTAGCCCGCTATAGATCCGAGTTCCAGAGGTACGGAAAAGGACTTAAAAACACTTTCTTTTCCCTTTTTTACCAGGGAAACTGTTTTTGTTGCCTTAAAAACAAGTTCAGGTTTTTTATCGTCCTTTATATAGAGAGAACATCCGTCGCATATCGAAAACCTGATTATCTCATCAACGATCAGATCAAACAAATTCTCAAGTTTGGTTTCCGATCCTAAAGCGATCCCGATCCTGTTCAGTGCGAACACAAGTTCTTTGTAATCCATAAAACCGCCTTTATTTTATCTCTTCATATTCAGCTTCTTCTATTCTCTCATTCGAAGTCTTTTTTCTCTGTTTTGCCCCCTGAAGAAAAACCTCCGCCTTTCCTTTGATCCTTCCGATCTGATAAGCTATGTAGATGATGAGTATAAAAATTAAAAAACCGATAAACTGCATTGCATTCCCTGTTCTTGTTTAAATCTTGAGGTACTTACTGTCCTCTATACCGTTTTCTATCTCTTTTAATATCTGATCTATATGCTCTCCATTTTCTGAATCAAGACCTTCAATGTTAACTATAAGAAGCGGACACTCTCTGAAATGATCGAAAAAATATATATAAGCTTTATTTAGACCTTCAAGGTAAAATTCATTGATTTCCTTTTCGTAAACCCTCTTTCTTTTTTTTATCCTTTCATAAAGACATTTATGGTCCGGAGCGTGAAGGTAAACAATTACATCCGGAGAGTGAATATTCAGGTTCATAACCTTTAGTATCTGATTATAAAGAGCGAGATTTTTATCATCAAGATTATACGAGGCATAGATTTGATCTTTATTAAAAATATAATTCGAAACAATATTCTGATTGAACAGATCACCGGGCGCGATTTCCACCTGCTGCCGGTAACGCATAGTCAGAAAATAAAGCTGGAGAGGCAAAGCGAATTTATCCGGATTGGAATAAAAATCCGACAGGAAGGGGTTATCAAAATAGTTATCCAGAACCGTCTTTGCCCCGATTCTTTCGGCAATTTTTTTTGCGACAGTACTTTTACCGCTTCCCATTACACCTTCTACGGCAATATATATCTGATTAAGATTGAATTTCATGGATTTTACCGAATTTTTTGATGTATGACACGTCCCTGCATTCAGAAACCATTTTTGATATTTTTTTACCGGTTTCGGGGTCGGCAATGTCTTTTTCTATTTCATTCAGCGGTTCAAGAACGAATTTTCTTTCCCTGTAGGATTTGTGGGGTATTGTCAATTCTTTTTTGAAAACTTTTCTGTCACCATATAAGATGATATCAATATCAATATTTCTCGGCCCGTTTCTGAAGCTTTTTACTCTCCCCATATCGGTTTCAACCTTCTTGATCGTACTCAGTAGTTTTTCCGGATCACCTTTAAAATGACCTGTTATGACTGCATTGATAAAATCGTTCTGATCCTTAAAGCCGACAGGTTCGGTTTCATATAAAGACGAAATCTTTTCAGGGACAAATCCCTTACTTATAAGATTTGATATAGCGCTCATAATGTTCTGTTCTCTGTCACCCGAATTACTTCCGAGTGAAATTACGATCTTCTCTTTCATGAATTGAAATATAACTCATTCTATCGGTTTTATAAAGTATTTTCACACCATTTTAATTAATTAAACAATTGATATAGTAAACATGATTTTGTATTTTTCAGGCTATGAGAACGATTTTTATAATATTGACATTCCTGTGGTTACTATCCGCCCGTGAGCATTCTTTTGCAGACAAAAGCGATTTTTATACAGAATCTGCTGTTTTCGAAACCGACTCGGGAAATATCGTCTTTACATTTTTCGAAGACAACGCTCCGGTACATGTCGATAATTTTAAAAATCTTGTTAAATCAGGATATTACGACGGAAAGGCATTTAACAGAGTTGTTCCCGGATTTGTAATACAGGCGGGAAGAGATGAAGACACAATTTACAGGTCCCTTGATCCGGAAATCGATAAAATACATTTTAGAGGCGCACTGGCATCGGCAAGGATGGGCGATGAGATAAATCCTGCACGAAGGTCCGACGGCTACGAATTTTACATCAGTCTTAAACCGCAGCCTGATCTCGACGGGAAATACACAGTTTTCGGAAGAACTGCATCAGGATTTGAAACGGTAGAAAAAATAGCATCCGCACAAACTGATGAAAACGACAGACCCGAAAAGAACATTTTAATTAACAGAACTTATCTCGAAACTTTTTTCGATGCAGAAAGGTTTGAGTATTATGCAAGAAAGGGAGTGGTCTCAGATGAATAGTAAAAAACCGGTCAATAAAAAACTTAAAACATACCTCACAGCGGCAATTTTTTCTGTAATTACCGTATCGGTCGTATCTATAAGCGGTTTCTTGATATTCGATAAAATGATCATGCCCGGATACACCAGAACAGGAGAAGAGTTCTCTATGCCTGATGTTACAGGATACAGCATTTCGCAGGCTGAAGGAATACTCCGTCACAGCGGGCTTGTTCCATCCGGCGAAATAACAGAAGTTGTAGATTATGACACACCCCCCGGAAGAGTTCTTGCGCAGTACCCCAGAGCAGGATCTCCTTGTAAAAAAGGCCGTAATGTTTTTTTGACCGTATCAACAGGCGCTTTACCTGTTGAAGTTCCAAATCTTATAGGCCTTTCTCCTCAGGATGCCGGTTACAGAGTTTCTGAAAGCAGGTTGTTTCTTGACAGTATCATGTATGAGTTCAGCACAAATTTTCCTGAAGGCGTTGTTATGGGCCAGTCCCTTGTGGCAAAAGACAGCGTACAGATAGGCGACAGCCTTTTCATCGTTGTCAGTGTAGGCAGGCATCCGTCAGAATTTATCATACCTGATGTAAAAGGCCTGATCCTGAACAGAGCCGCTGATGCTATAAATAGAGGCGGGTTTAAAATATCGGAAATAGTTTATAAGAAAAACACGGACTATCTGCCAAATACAGTACTTGACCAGAGACCTGAACCTGGAGAAATTGTGTATCTTGGCGCTGAAATGCGGCTTCTTGTCTCCTCTCTGACAGAGCCTTCTCCATCCGACAGTCTTGAAATAGAAGAAAAAACGGAAGAATTCAATGAATAATTTTACCAAACGCATAATAATAGCAGTTATTGCGGCACCTTTGATACTCTATTCGCCCTTCGCGGGAATGAACTTTTTTACAGCTTTTATTTTTCTTATATCTTTTATCGGATCCAAAGAAATAATTTCTTTTTACCGGTCAAGGCACCTTATCCTTAACCCTATAATGCCCTATCTTGCCTCTATCACTCCATTTATATTTCTCGTGTATGGCTTTGAATCTGCTGCACTTTATGGCGTGTCACTGTCTCTTGTGCTGTTCGTCATAGAGGTTTTCAGATCAAGAGAAAAAGCCTCTTATATAGCCTCGGCTTATGTTTTTATTTTCGTTTACTGCGGACTTTTTCCTTCGATGCTGATAGGAGTTGTGGCTGATTTCGGTCCATGGATATTTATTTTTATATATTCAGTTATTATCGCAACAGATTCTTTTGCGTATTTTGGAGGGATTCTTTGCGGAAAACTTTTCAGAACCCACAAACTTCTGAAGAAGATCAGCCCCAATAAAACAATTGAAGGTGCTTTTTCAGGTCTGCTTTTCGCTGTTATTACAGGCTGGTTTGTAGCATCAAATACAATTTTGAGAGACCTGCTTTTCGGTTACAGGCCTTTTGCTCTGGCTGCTATTATCTCCATATGCGGTCAGATCGGCGATCTTTTCGAATCAATGCTTAAAAGAGATTTCAAAATAAAAGATTCGTCTAATATAATTCCCGGCCACGGGGGCATCCTTGACCGATTTGACAGCCTTATTTTCGTTTCGCCGGCAGTGTACATTTATTTAATTTATTTTATATAAAACGGGAGATAAAATGGAAGGTTACGAGCTTGCAAAAAACATAGCTGTTCTGGCTTCGGAAAAAAATGGAATAAATATCTGCATTGCGGATCTTAGGGGTATAACATCAAGTTTTGACTATTTTGTTATCATAACAGGGTCGGTAGATCAGCATGTGAAAGCTATATCCGATCATATCAGAAAAGAACTTTCAAAAAATGGCATCAAGCCTATTGGATACGAAGGCGTTTCAAATCTTAAATGGGTTCTTCTTGATTTTGTTGATGTAATTGTGCATGTTTTTGATCCCGAAACCAGGGATTTTTATGATTTGGAAGGCATGTGGAAAGATGTTAAGATAGAAAAAATGGAAGAGTAATGACCCTTGTCGCAGACATAGGAAATACAAATTTTAAGTTCTGCCGTATAAAGAACGGCGCAGTAACAGAAAGGTCTGTTTTCAGGACACTTCCCGACCCTCTGTTCTTTCAAAACGAAAAAGAACTTATCATATCATCTGTCGTTCCGTCTGCCGGCTCGTTGCTGAAGGATATATTCTTCGAAGCCACCGGAATAGAGCCTTACATTATCAGTTTCAAAGATATTTTTTTTAAAACCTCTTATGATGACATTACTCTGCTGGGTAATGACAGGATATGTAACGCTGCCTATGCTGTTTCAAAATACAGAAACAATACAGTTATCATTGATATCGGTTCTGCCGTAACTGTAGAGTTTGTTGATGTGACCGGAAAGTTTGCAGGGGGAATGATTATGCCCGGAATAGAAATGCAGCTGAAATCACTCGGGATCAAAACCGCACTTCTTCCTGAACTAAAGCCCGATAAACCGTCCTCCATCGTGGGGATTTCAACCGAAACCTGTATCATTTCAGGTGTTATTCACGGAATAGCGGGAGCATGCGCCAATTTCGTAAATCTGATCTCTGAAATGAACGGAAAAAAAGTCCGGGTTGTTTTATCGGGAGGGGACTCGAAAATGATATCATCTGTCGCCGCTTTTGAGCATTCCGTGGAAGAGGACACTGTTCCTCTCGGCGCTTATGAGCTTTATCTAAGGAGTCGGCAGTGAAATGTGTTCATATACTGATGCTGATCAATCTTTTGCTGATCTCATGCCCGGCTTTCGGTCAGGCTGTGTTAAAAATACACAACGCTGATATGCTCAGACAGAATCAGTTTGGCGGAAGAACCGTTTACGGTAATGTTGATATAGAATATGACATTTACAGAGTTCGATGTGACAGCGCTGTAGTGAACAAAGATATGTCGCACGCTGTCCTTTTTAGAAACATACAATTCACCGACACCTCAAGAACTATCTTCTGTGACCGCGCCACCCTATCTGAAACAAGGGCGGGCCGTCTGGCTTATTTAAGCGGTAATGTGCGTATTATTGAAAGTGATCTGATTATCACAGGAAAAGAAGCTTCAATAAATGAAATTAATAACAGGATAACGGTCACAGATTCGGTAATTGCAAGATATTACGAACACCCTTCAATACTTTTCTCAGATGACCTTGTATATGAAACTCAAAATAATATCATATCTTCAAGAACTCTCGACAGTGTGCTTTATATAGACTCTCTGCGATATTACCGCCTTTTCACTGATATTTTCACTTATGATACGGAAAAAAAACTCCTTACTCTGGAAAACAGATTCAGGATCAGGTCAGGAGAGTTCAAAAATGCTGTGTCCGTTACGCCGGTTTTTGAACCGGAAAATATCTGTGCTGTCGCCCGATCCGAAGATCTTGCATCAACTGCCTTTTTTTCGGCGGACAGAGGCAGTTTCTATTTCGATCCTCTAAACTTCTCCGTATCGGGAAAACCCAACCTGACAAGAATCACTCATACGGAAAATGACACTATATTCTTCAATTCCGACAGATTGACATACAACGAAACCGAAGAAAAGGGAGTAGCCACGGGAAATGTCCGTTTAAAGAATAATCAGCTGATATTAACTTCCGGAAAAGCCGCATATTATACTGACGGTACTGTAAGGTTATATCATGACCCTTTAATAACATACTCCCACCATGAGATATCGGGTGATTCAATGAGAATAAAAACCTCAGACACAGAACTTTTTCCCGAAGACGCCACTGTTTTCGGTAACCCCGTTTACACCGCGGTACCTTACGAAAATACCCCTGAGGAAAAAAACATTCTCAAAGGCAGATTGATGGACCTGTGGTTTTTGAACAAAGAAATTTCTAAAATTATTGTTTCAAAAGAAGCGGAAGCTTTGTATTTTATAAGGGAGGATGAGATGTCGCCTTCCAGAGCATCAAATTATCTTTTGGGCGATACTGTTGAAATAAGATTTCTGGACGGTGCAATAGAAAGTGTTTTAATCAAAGGTGGTTGTGAAGGCATATACTACCCCGAAATAATCAGAATGAACGCTTTGAAAAAAATTAAGAAGTGACAGAAAAATGGAACATAAACTAAAAGCCGAAGGGCTGAAAAAAATATACGGGAAAAAAGAAGTGGTCAGTTCGGTCTCAATAGAACTTAATAAAGGTGAGATAGTCGGACTTCTTGGACCTAACGGAGCGGGAAAAACAACAACTTTCTATATGCTTACAGGAATGATAAAGCCCAATGGCGGCAAAGTATTTCTCAACGGCAGAAATGTAGCCCGTATGCCCATGTACAAAAGAGCAAGAAACGGTTTGGGTTACCTGCCGCAGGAAGCTTCGGTCTTTAGAAAGCTCTCCGTAGAAGACAATATAATGGCAATATTACAGAGGGTGGAATCCGACAGAAAAAAAAGATCGGAAAAACTGGAAAAACTGCTTGATGAACTCAAAATAAAACATATAAGAAAGAGTAAAGGCTATTCTTTGAGCGGCGGAGAAAGAAGAAGGGTGGAAATCACAAGATCACTTGTGACAAATCCTGATTTTATTCTTCTTGACGAACCATTTGCAGGTGTAGATCCTGTAACCATCGAATCTATTCAGGCAATAGTAGTCGGTTTAAAAAAGAGGGGGATCGGAGTTCTTATAACGGATCATAATGTGTACGAAACCTTAAAAATAACGGACAGAGCCTATATACTTTTCGACGGAAAAATTATGATCGAGGGTTCTTCAGAATTTTTGGCAAACGACCCGACAGCCAGAAAAATGTATCTCGGAGAGAATTTCAGGCTACATCGTCCGGAAAACGAACTGGGGTGATATTATGCTTAAACATTCGTTAAAAACTGCTGTCAGACAGGAAACCAGGCTGGAACCGGCAGTAATACTCAGGTCGGCCCTTCTTGAACTACCGGTTCTTCAACTGGAGGAAAGGATCCGTGAAGAGCTGGAGGAAAACCCCTTTCTTGAATCCAGTGACGGGATCGAGGACTCCGATCCTTCAGACAGCGATGAATCTGTTCCCGGAGAAGAAGAGAAAAATGAGAAGGAATTTCTGGAACTGGTGCAGACATTTTCTGACTATGACGACGGGTATTCCGATCCATATGACGGCGATCAGGACGAAAGAGAATTTCAGAGACCGGAAATCAGGACTCTGATAGATTCCCTCCATGAACAGGCTCATGAGATATTTTTCGGTAAAATTGAAACCGAAATAGCTGAA
>SLFX01000083.1 GCA_007124045.1 Candidatus Delongbacteria bacterium
GAACTTGCAAAAAAGATATTCTCCATAATCAACGAACCTGTATTCGAACAGAGAGAGATCGACCTTGCAAAAGAGAGGAACGATGCCGCTTTTAAAAGAAGCAGAAGCAATCCGCAGGCAGCATACGATGAATTCAGAGCATCAGTATTGTACGAAGGACAGAAAGCGGGTTTAACTGAAGAGGCAAAGAATGAAATAATTCAGAATATCTCCCGAAAAGACCTGATCGACATGCATAAAAGGTACATAAGATCGGACGAAGTGCTGGTTGCGCTGTTCGGTGATATAGAACGAAAGCAGGCTGAAGCTTATGCAAGAGAGATAAAATCGAAAATACCCTCCGGAACTGTACGCGGAACGAGAACGCCTCTTGTGGTCCCCAGACTTAACGACACATTTGTTGATGAAACCCAGTTCGAACAGGTAAATGTGGTCTTCAATTTTGTAGCACCAACTCAGAATGATCCTGAATTTTATACTATGATGGCACTGAATCAGGTAATGGCGAACGGCTTCTCAGGAAGACTCGCAAATGCAACAAGAAGACAGAACGACCTTTCTTACGCAACATATTCTTTTTACGGTTATGCAGAGGATTATGCATTCTGGAGAATAGTTTCGCAAACTTCCCTGGCTAATACCGACAGACTTGTTGAAGTTCTACAACATGAAGTACAGAGACTTATTGACGGAGATATCACACAGGAAGAAATTCTTGTTTCTGTTGAAGCGTATTCAAAAATGCTGGACAGTTATTTTACCGACAGCCAGCTTGTAGGTACAGCGACTGCATATGAATCAAGAGGTCTCGGTTATAATTTTTTAAAAGATTCTCTTGAAGATTTGAGAAAAGTGACACCCGAAATGATAAAAGCTGCGGCAGAGAAATATCTTTCCGATGCTGCTGTTATAATATCTAAACCTTCAGCTGATGTCAGAAGGGTTGTTGAGTAATACAAACCGCTTTAATAGAATAAAAAATCCCCCGCAGTTTGTTGCGGGGGATTTTTATCAGCTAGAAACAGCATCAATCAATATTTAATCTTACGGTTTTATTTTTCGCGTTAAAAGACGCCTTAACGAAATAGAACATTCTTGGTCCGGGAAGAGGAGCCTGCCATTCAGTCTGAGCAGTAAAACTCCCTGTTTCATCAATGGTGAATGTCCCGTAAGGATCGGCAGACGAATAAACAACATAACCTGTAGCTCCGGTGAGCGGGTCCCAGGTAATATTCACATTTCCGTCAGCAACAGTAATTATAATACTCCAAGGATCAAAGATCTGCCAGTGAAGGTATGGATAGCCGTCATTAACTCCGGCCTGACAGATCCAAGCAGGTACCCATGTAAAATCCCATCCCTCATAAGTATCGTTATCGTCATAAGGGAAGGTCATTTTTGCTGTTGTTCTGCCTTCTCCGCTTGCGGAAGTAAGCTGTCCGCTCACATCAGTGTCCCAGTAAGAACTGTCAACATAGCCGGCATCAACATAACCGACAAGACCTCCTACATCCGATCCTGTCCCGTTTACCACAACTGCTGAATAACAATGTGTAACATTTGCGTTCTCCATCGATCCTGCAAGCCCGCCTGTACGGTCCACACCACTTACGCTGCCTTTGGAGTAACACTCATATATATTGGACCAATCGTTTATTTCTCCTATAAGACCGCCGGAATTCGTTCCGGTCGATGCCACATCAGCGACAGAAAACGACTGGTAAAATGAACTCCCTTCAAGCGTACCGGCCATTCCGCCTGTATTATCCCGCCCGGAAACTGAACCTGAAACCGACGAAGTATTCGCATTGGTGAATTTCCCGTAGCCCATCATTATCCCGGAATGATCCCTGCCGGTAATGTCCGCGCCGGTCACATTAAGGCTGTCTATCCAAAGATTTTCGGCATAACCAAAAAGCCCTGTGTAGTCCTGAGAAGGCCTGTTTATATAGAGGTTAGACACTCTGTATCCTCCTCCGTTGTAATTTCCTCCGAAAGAGTCGGAATCGGATGATCCTATGGGCTCCCAGCCTTCACCTGTATTGTAAGGGATGACATTCAGGTTAATATCGGCGATCTGCCTGAAATGTTTCTCTTTGTAATACCTGACCATATTCAGCTGTTCGGGAGTCGCTACAAGATACGGATACTCCCAATCACCGTTTCCGCCTGCAAAATTCGATGACGGCAGATCCTGCCACTGCAGGTACGGATAACCGTTATTGATACCATAGTTGATATGCCAGCCCGAATAAAAATCCCAGCCTGAGTATGTATTGAATTCGTCATGAGGGAATGTCATCTCTTCTGTTGTCCTCCCTTCTCCACCTCCGGAATAATCAAGAAGAGATGTTTCCATATCCCAGTAGCAGTTGAAATATGTACTCATGAAACTATACCCCGTAAGTCCGCCGTCGCTTCCTCCGGATGCTGTAACCTGACCGATAGAGTAAACATGATAAAAATCGGTTTCATTAGAGTATCCGAGCAGTCCTCCGACACTTGAAACGCCTGAAACATTTCCGTAGGCATACGATGTACTTAAATACGAGTTAAAGTCGTAGCCGATGAGCCCTCCGGTGAAATTTTCACCGGTAACATCAGCTGTCGAATAGCAGTAGAAGATATTTGTATTACTCGTTTCACCTATGAAACCTCCCGTATAATCCTGTGCTGTTACGGCTCCGGAAGTCATACTGTAATGAACCTGAGTATTTCCCATAGCCGTGCCGGCCAGAATTCCGCTGTTGAATCTGCCAATTACACTCGCATTGGTGACAAGCATATTGCTCAAATATGCTCCGTTCAAATATCCGAAAAGACCTGTCCAGTCCTGCCCGGGTTTATTGATGAAAAGATTGTCAATCTTGTAACCGTCGCCATCATAATTAGCCATAAAAGGCTCTGCAAAACTTCCGAGAGGCTCCCATCCGCTACCTGTATTAAACGGAGCTACATCAAGATCAATGTCCGCGATCTGTTTAAAAAAACATGTATCGTTCTCAGCCCCGAGAAAAATCCTGATGCTGTCGAGGTTTTGCGCAGTTCTTATAAGCCACGGTTCGTTGGCATTTCCTTTTCCGCCGGCAAAATAAGTGTCAGTATTGTTAACCGTAAACACTGTCGCTTCGTCCAACTCGAAAGTCGCACTGCGGGCTGAAGCTGTTTCGCTAAGAACGGTTCCTTCAATTTTCAACCAGTCACCGGATTTATTCTGATTGTATTTCCATACTTTCATTCCTATGGGCCTGTTGCCGTTATCCTCGGCCTTGAACCAGTCAGCTGAAACGCTTCTCGTTCCTGTGAAAGGAACAGATGTCTCGACTTTCCACTGCCTGAGTATCCCGTCCGAGTCAAGAATATTCACATGGCTACCTGACCCGGTCTTTCTGTACACGGTTACGGTTCCAATGTTATTGCCCGAATTGTTGATCTTGAAACCGATGCCGCCGAAGTGACCCGATGCCGCCGAAGATCCTGTTCCGACTGATCTTGAAGATCTCACATTTCCCAGTAGGTATCCGTTCGAACTTTCACCTGTAAGAGTGGTCGTGGGCAGAGAAAGAACCAGGGTGTCAGCTCCTGTTACAACACTTCCCCTTATGAAGTCAATGTTACCTGTTATATAGAGATTTTGATTCAAGCTCAGATTTCCCGAAGGCTTGTCAACAGTTACATTGTGAAGAAGCGGAATATTTTCCAAATTATCTTCTGAAGCTCCGATAAAAACGATCCTTGAATTCGTATCAAAATGTGCGCCTGCAGATTTATTCTGAATCTTTCCGGAATCCTTTAGATCACCAACTTTTATACCTCCATAAATAGAAAAGTCAGTCGGTCCGAAATTTATCTCCGATGCGGGATTGATCCACATCGTACTATACAGGCAGGCAAAAATTGCGAATAAGAACAGAACCGATATATGTTTCATACTGCCTCCTGTTTATTTAGATGCTGTCAAGCTGATATGCTCTCTTAACAGATCCATTTCAGCCTTCAGCCTTTCTATCTCGCTCACTCTTTTCTTCAGTTCCCTGTTCTCCTGTTGTAACTCCTTAACGGCTTCGACAAGAACTACAGTTATCTCGGCATAATTTATCCCTTTATAGCCGTCAGCTTCATTTGTAAAAACAACTTCGGGAAGCACTTTTTCCACTTCCTGGGCAATAAATCCGATCTTATTTTCATGATTCTCGTCTGACTTCCATGTAAAATTCACGCCCTGAAGCTTTGAGACCTTATCAAGCCCGTTCTTTATAGGTGAGATGTTCTCTTTCAGCCTAACATCAGAAGAAGAAGCAACCAGAAAACCAGTCGCAGCATCTCTGTAAACAGCATTCCCGAAACCCGAAACCAGTCCGCCGACTTTTACTGAATCCGCGTTAAGATATATACTGTTGTTTGGGAAGTGACCCTGTATGAGAGGTTTAATCACATCAAATTCGTTGGAAATCATAAGTCTGTTTGAAATCAATTCGCCTATCCAGGTTCCCGTTCTGCCTGCATTGGCTCCGATAAAAACATTTCCACTGCCTCTGTTTCCGTGACCGGCATAATAACCGATATTTGTGTTATAGTCGGTTGCTGTACCATAGAGTGCTTTTCCAGCTCCTGTTCCGACAGAAGTATTTCCAGTTCCGCCGTATTTGCTTCCGGCTTCTACTCCGACAGCTGTATTGTGGTTGCCGTTTACATTATGATATCCCGCTCCGTATCCGAGAAAAGTATTAGAAAAACCACCTTCGTTGCTGATCCCCGAGTTGCCACCCAGAAATACATTAAAGAATCCGCTTGTGTTACTCTTTCCTGACTGATCACCGATGAAAACATTAAAAGATTCGGTGGTATTCATACCGGCGTGATCGCCGATAAACACACTCCTGTTTCCCTGCTGATTATTATAACCTGCCTGAAAGCCCAGGTAAATGTTGTTATAGCCGTCTATGTTCGAATAACCGCTTTCAAAACCGGCGAAAATATTTTTTGATCCTACATCGGGGTTCTGAGGCGTAAAATTCCCCTGAGTATTGTAACCTGCATTATTACCGAGAAACACATTATATTTACCACCTGTTATTGAACCACCCGCTTCCGATCCGAGAAAGATATTTTCAGGACTGAAGACCGAGTATTCTGTTCCAGACTCTTCTCTTAGAATTGCCGAAGAGGTATTTACATCTAGAACATTGGTTTTCCCCTTGGAAGAACCTGAAGTAGTGACTGAAAAAGACCGGGCTAAAGCCTTACTGTCTGATCTGATATTGGCTCTGATCGACCTTGAACTGATCGTCATCAGAGTGTCGCCGAGAGCTTTCGTTCCTGATTCGTAATCCCATCTCATAATGGTCACGCCGTCAGAGTCAACTATAAACACCGGGTTTCCGTACTCATCCTTGATCTCGAAAAGTGTTACGGCAGAAACACTCATCACTAATAACAGCATAAAAGCCGTGCAATACTTTTTGATAGCGCACATAACTGCTCCTTTTATATTAGATTTATTTTACTGCATAGCCGGAAATAATGCTCCTTATCTGCTCCACTTCAGCCCTGAGTTCTTCAAGCTCACTGACTTTCCTTTTCAGTTCTTCGTTCTCTTTAATAAGCTGATCAATTCTTTGTTCATGTGATGTAACTGAGACAAAAGAACGAGTGAACTCATTCCTGAGTTCCTTAACGGCTTCTACCAGAAGAGCTGTGACTGAAGCGTACTGCATAGTATAGCTGTCATTTTCTAAGTTATGATCCACAACCTCGGGAATGATATTCTTTGATTCCTGAGCAATGAAACCCATCTTTCTGCCTTTTTCACGGTTTTCGGTTTCCTTCCACTCAAATGTAACACCTCTCAGTTTCTGTACTTTCTCCAAAGCACCGTCTATTGTTTTAATATTTTTCTTTAACCTCTCGTCGCTGTCGTTGTGCCAGTCAGAATTTCCTCCGGCTGAACCATTTACAAAAAATGTTCTGTTGTTAGGGTTGTTGGTCAAATTGCCGTTAACAACCAATAATTTTGGATTGCTTAACCGACCATAAAGAATAGGACCGTATTCCGTACCAATAATCACTCTGTCGCTATTTTTTTCTGCCCATCCGGCATTATCACCGATGAAAATATTCCTGCTGCCGGGATTAACATTGTTAGACTCACCTCTTCCTGCCCCCTGACCAATATAAACATTATTGTTTCCTGTTGAAAACCGCCCTGCGTCTTTTCCCACGAACACATTATATCCTGCACTGCTACCTCCGGCCTGATGGTTCTCACCCGCTTGTTCGCCTATAATAACATTATAGCTTCCGCTGATTTTTCTCGCCGCAGATCCGCCTATAAACACATTCCCGTAGGAGTTGTGAGTCTCTAGTGGTTGGGAGCCTGCCGAATAACCGAGAATTACATTTCTCTGACCTAATTTTAGATTTTCGGCTGCCTGCTGTCCTATGAATACATTCCCGAAAGAACCGTTGTACTCCTTACCGGCAGAATCTCCTATGATTACATTGGAGTTTCCTGATTCATTCTTTGTACCTGCATCATTGCCCATAAAAGTATTTCCTGAACCCGTGGTATTTGTCGAACCGGCATTCAATCCCAGAAATATATTATCAGGACCGAAACTTGTGTATTCGTTTCCTGAGGCTTCCCGCATAGTTGCAGAATTCGTATTCACATCGAACACATTGGTTCCTCCTTTTGAAGAACTCGATGTAGTTACAGAAAATGA
>SLFX01000099.1 GCA_007124045.1 Candidatus Delongbacteria bacterium
AAGAGTTGTGCGCGAAAATCGGAACAATACCATACGAAATACTTACGATGATCTCGGGCAGGGTCCCGAGGATATATGTCAGGTAGAAAATATAAAACAATCAGAGGATAAAATGAAAAAACTCACAGCAGCAATAATAATGATCTGGAGCATAATGATGTCCGCACAGAATTACGACTTTAAATTCTTCGATTCTGATCTAAAATCTGTTCAGTACAGGGATATTCTTGATCAGGCCTTAAAAAGCGATATGGTGTTTTTCGGCGAGGTTCATAACAGTGTTGTCGCCCACAGGCTTCAGCTTCAGCTCGCAAGGGATCTGTCCGAAGCGAAAGGAGAAAAACTCGTCATGGGAGCGGAAATGTTCGAGGCGGATAATCAGCTGATCATTGACGAATATCTCGCTGACTTTTTCGATGATCCCAGATTTGAGGCTGACGCGAGGCTCTGGCCAAATTACAGGACTGATTACCGCCCTCTTCTTCAGCTTGCAAAATCGAAAGGGCACAGGTTTATTGCCACGAATATTCCGAGAAGGTATGCTTCTATGGTCAGCAGAGGCGGTTTCGATTCTCTTGCTAAGATTTCGCCTCTAGCAAGAACATATATTGCCGATTTTCCCGTGCTTTTTGATCCGGAAGTGACTACATACAAAACGATGATCCTTGGTCTGGGAGAAAATGTTCATGGCGGTATAGAACCGATCAATCTGGCTAAAGCTCAGGCGATAAAAGACGCGACGATGGCCAAATTTATACTTAAAAACTACAATAAAGGCGATCTTTTCTATCACATCAACGGAAGCTGGCACAGCTATAACAAGGAAGGTATTATCTGGTATATCAACCTAAAAAGACAGGATCTTAAAATATTCCTCGTTACGGTGGTTGAAGCAGACAACATCAGAAATATTCCTGACAACTACCTCGGGAAAGCCGATGTAATAATTGCGATCCCCAAAGATTCGCCGAGAAGCTACTAAATATCAGGAAAAAGGATCAACCATACATGAAAGAAAAAATAACCGAAAGCATACTTCAGTTCGGTATCGTCAAAGAAAAACTGAGATCTTATGCACATTCTGTCAAAGCTAAAAGGTATATTGATGAGCTTGAACTCACGAACGAAATGCCTGTAATTCTCTCATCCCTCGATCTCGTGACGGAAATGAAAAGGCTTCTTTCCGAATCGAGCCTGCCGATAAGAGGAGTCAAAGACATTGATCCTGCTCTGGAGTATCTCACTGCTCCCGAACAGCTGATGGATACGGTGGATATATACAATATCGGTGCGACTATGGGCGTGGCAAGAGCGGTATTTGGCTTTGTTTATTCGAAGAAAGAGACATATCCCGGCATTTATGAGATATGTGAAGAGATCGAGGTTTTCGAGGATATAGAAAAGGATATTTTAAAGTCGCTTGACGAAGAGGGGCAGGTGCTCGATACGGCCTCAAAGGAGCTGAAAAGCATAAGGAATTCGATCGAAACGGCGAGGTCAAGGATCAGAAAGAAAACCGCCGAAATTTTCGACGCATATACTCATGCCGGCTACACACGCGAAGGAGAGATAACGATCAGGGACGGCAAATTCGTCATTCCCGTAAGGGCTGATAAACGGAACAAGGTAAAAGGAATAGTTCTCGACGAGAGCGCGACCGGCAACACGGTTTTCATTGAGCCTTACGAGGCTATTGAGATCAATGCGGAACTTGAAAAGCTCGTCAGGCAGGAGCGCAAGGAGATCGAAAGGATCGTCAGGGCCTTGAGCACAAGCATTTTCAGCGTGAAGGAAGAGCTTTTAAACGATCTTGAGATACTCGCCGAGATCGAAGTAATATATTCAAAGGCAAGGTTCAGCATAAAATACCATTGCAGCCATCCGAAGATCAACGACAAAAATATTGTCAATATTTATTACGGCAGACATCCGCTGCTTCTAGACGCGCACGGGGAGAAGGGAGTGGTGCCTCTCGATCTCGAGATCGGTGAAAAATACAATACCCTCGTCATCACAGGGCCCAATGCGGGAGGAAAGACCGTTGCTTTAAAAACAGTCGGCCTTATCTGCCTGATGGTAAAAGCTGGCATGCATATTCCTGCTCAGAGCAACTCGAACATAGCAGTATTTTCGGATATCTATGCGGATATAGGCGACGGTCAGTCCATCGAGAACGATCTTTCGACATTCAGCTCCCATGTAAAAAAAATATCGGAGATAATGAGGTCGAAAAATAAAGACACGCTTGTCCTGCTCGACGAGATCGGCGCTTCAACAGATCCTGCTGAAGGAGCGAGCCTTTCGATGGCCATCCTTTCAGAACTGACAAAAAGAAAGGTCATAACTCTCGCCACGACGCATCAGGGCATACTCAAATCGTTCGCCTACAAAACAAAGGGCGTCGAGAACGGCTCGATGGAGTTCGACAAGAAAAGCATTTCGCCCACATACAAATTCAGGTCAGGCATCCCCGGATCAAGCTATGCCTTCGAAATATCAAAAAGGCACGGACTTCCCAAATACATAATTGATAATGCAAGAAAGCATCTTTCGAACGAAAAAGAAGATCTAGAAGGCCTGATATCCGAACTTGACGAAAAGATCACAAGCTACAACAATCTCTTAAGACAGTCCAAATCGGTCAATCAGCAGCTTTCGGAATTGAGGGAAATGTATAACCGGAAATTTGAGGAGATCAGCAAAAACGAAAAGAAGATCTTAAGGGAAGCCGCCAGAAAAGCCCAGACAATTATCGAAAATTCAAATAAAGCCATAGAGAACGCTGTCGCCGAAATAAGATCATCAGGTGCGGATAAAAAAGTCGTCAAAGAAGTCAAAACGGGCATGGAGACAGAAAAGAAAAAGATCGAACTTATCGCAAAAGATCCCGAAAAGAAAAAAGAAGTCTTCAAAGGCGAACTCGAACCCGGAATGGAAGTCAGGATAAACGGATTTACCGCGCCCGGAATAATAGACAAAATATCGGGAAACAACGCCGAAGTCACGATCGGAAGCATAAAAATGAGAGTGAAGAAAAGCGAGATACTCGATGTTGTCGAAAAGAAAGAAACAGTCAATGTAAATGTAAAATTCTCGCCATCGGAAGACAGTTCAGTATCGCTGAGGCTTGATCTGCGGGGGAAGAGAGGTGACGAAGCTGTCTCGCTCGTGGAGAGACATATAGAGAGCATGATACTTCATAACACAACATACTCCGAGATCGTCCACGGCAAAGGGCAGGGGATACTCTCCAGGCTCGTAAATGAATATCTCGACAACTGTAAGTACATCAAACGCAAAAAATTCGGCGAGTACGGCGAAGGCGACTACGGGGTTACGGTTATAGAGCTGAAGTGAGGCGGGAAATAATTTTTCTTAAAAAAACTTAAAAAAAAATCTCACCGCCATTATATGGCATTGTAGTATTGTTATATTTCTTCCGTAAAATTAAAAGCGGAGGAAAAAATGAAAGAATTACTTCACTTAAGGCTGATCGACATAGCCGATGACGAAAACGCTCTTATCGAAACACCCTCAGACGAAGCGCTCAGAGAACTTATGGAAATGTACAGCCTGACAGGAGAAGAAGCCATTGTTTTCGCCTTTATTCTTAAATTCAGTATGAAACAAAATCATGTTCAGATGGACAGTTTTGAATCCGACACTATTAAAAGAGGGGACAAAAATTATATTAAGATACTGGGTTGTGTGAGAAAACTTCAGTCAAAGGGTCTTGTTATTCTTGAAGGAAGAAGAAGAAGAAATGCAGACAATTTTAATCCATATATACAGATAGACGATCTGGTGTTCACTAAAGTGGTTCTCGGTGAGGATAATTACAGCGGTACGGATTTTTCCGATCTCTATTCGGTCCTTGAAACTGCGGACGACCTTATAGAAAAAAGGTGCGACGAAAAAATAGGAGAGGACAGATTTTTAGCAGAATTCGATTGTATATGCGACAAAATAAGCCCTGAACTGCCTCTGAAAAGGATAATAGAAAAATATGAGACCATAGAAAAAGCAATGATATTCAGGGCAAGCGTAACTGCTCTGCGGGGAGGAAGAGCGGACGATCTGAATAATTTCATATCGGGTGTGTTCAGTTCGCTAAAAAATGTGGCGAGAGCTACGGCCAGGATATACGAGAACAGAATGCCTGTTTTTAAGGATAATGTTCTCAAACTTGAGGAAAGTACCGGTTTCTTCGGCATGATGGGATGTCCCGATTTTGTTCTTACGGAGAAATACTATGAAAAAATATTCGAAAGCAGGATCAAAAAGAAAAAGAGGGAGCTCAAAACGGTATATACTGATCACATAAAAAATTCTAAAATAGACAAAGAACTGTTTTTTGACAGTGATCTCAGCGAAAAGGTAGAGGTGCTTATCTCCTCGCTCGGGAAAAAGCATTTCAAAGAAGTAGAATCCAGGCTTAAAAGAGCCGGGTTCGCGCCGGGTATGGTCAGTCTTCTGTACGGATATCCCGGAACAGGCAAGACAGCGACCGTTCACTGTATAGCAAAAGCGACTAAAAGGGACATTCTTCAGGTGGACATTTCGAACATAAACGACAAATTCGTCGGTGAGAGCGAAAAAAGACTCAAAGAGGTCTTCAACGAATATAAAAAAGCAAAAAAGATACTCCCGTTAACTCCCATACTTCTGTTCAACGAAGCTGATGCGCTCATCGGAAAAAGGGTCGATGTCAGAAACAGTGTTGACCAGATGAGCAATAATATGCAGAACATTCTTCTTGAGGAACTTGAAAAATTTGAAGGGATTTTCTTCGCGACCACAAATTTGACTAACAACATGGACGATGCTTTCAGCAGAAGATTTCTTTATAAGATAGAATTCGGAAAGCCGTCACCCGGAATAAGAAAAAAGATATGGCAGTCCAAAATGAAGGATATACCGCCGGCATGGGCCGAAAAATTGTCCGTTTACGACCTTACCGGAGGTCAGATAGACAACATAGTGCGTAAATATCTGATAGATTCGATCCTTTTAAATGTTGACGGTATAGATGAAATTGAAAAAATGTGCAGGGAAGAACTGAGTTTTAAAGAAGACAGGCAAAGACTGAGCATAGGTTTCGGAACGCGGTAAATTGAAGAACATGAATAAGAAAAAGTGTTTGGTTTTACCGTTACGATAGCTTAAATTTAACTTGTAAGTAGATAAAATTTCGGTGGAGAGGGTTATGTCCGGTTCAGATATCAGCATAATATTCCGGGATGAAAAAGGCGGATTTAAGAAGCCTGAAGATATCGCGGACAGTATTTTACTTGTAAAAGATATAACTCAGAGCCACGGTCTCAAACTAGAAATGATGAGGTGGCTGAAGGAGAACAACAGTCCGGTCTCATTTCTGCCAGAGATCAAAGCCGTGCATGATCATGCGAGAGAACTTTCAGGGATCGGTACCGGAGGGGAGATCAGGGAAGAGGATTTCCTCGTCCTGATGGAAAGATGCTCTGCGCAGGGACTTTTTGAAAAATTCAGAAAACCGCATTTCAGGAATTATAAAAAAAGCCTTTTAAAGCTTCTTAACTACCTCGATCTGAAAGGGGGAGAGCCTGATAATAAAGCGATCTCGGACGACCTTGAAAAGAACGGGCTTGTGCCTGAAGTGCTTGATGGCGTAAAAAAATTCATCAACGGCGAAGGTTATTTTTTCAAAGGCCAGATATTTTCGGAAGCCGTTAAAAAAGCCGTGCCGGCGGATAATATTTATTACATCAGATTCAGCGAAGGGGAATATTCCGTTGCTGAAAAAAAATTCATAAATTCTCTCGGCGCGCAAAAGATCGGATTCGAAGCGGAAGGCAAATACTCACCTCTTACAAAAATCTTTAAGGGCGAAAAGGAAGCCGGATTAGATCCCGAAAGCGTAGAATTTTATACATCATCCTCGGTTTTAGATGAAGCGCAAAGGATAAAGCATCTTATCCTGCAGACAGTAACGGAAAAGGAAGGATACAGCCTGAGCGATTTTACCGTCGCCTGTCCGGACGAAGAGACTTTCAGAATTCTGAACAACTATCTTTATGCGGAGAGCATACCGGTTTACTCGTCATATAAATATGCGGGGAATGATATAAATACAGATATTCTTAGGCTTTTTAAAGCCGGCGCGGAAGGTGATGCGCAGAGTATTCTCAATTTTTTCAACCTATACATAGCTCAAAAACCGTTACTGTTCGATGATCTGACCGGACTCGACCTCAAAACCCTCATCGCGAAGCTTTTCGAGATAAAAGGGTCTGATTACAAGCTCAGAGCTTCCGGGGATATCAAAAAGTTTATAAAAGATTTTTTAAACGCTTCACTTACTGACGATAGAATAATGAACGCCGAAAAAGCTCTTGCAGTCATAAAATCAAAGTTGAATAGCCTGAAACAAGCTTTTAAAATTCTCGGTAAAGAGCTTGAGACCGATATCTATACTTATGAGGAAACGGTCAAGAGGATTTTCGGCGATACTGAAAGGAAATTTACGGATTATCTTGAATATTTATACCTTATCGCAACCAAAACAAATGCCGAAAAGCTCAACAGGGATATGAACGGCGTGCGGATCATAATGCTGAACGAGCCTGCGCTGGCGGGAAACTTCCTGATATTCTCGGGCATGACCGAAGACCGTTTTCTAAAGGCCTCAAATCCGTTAAAGATAGTAAGTAAAGAGAATTATTTCAGGCTGTATGAAAGCGTGTACAGCATAGATCCGGAAGAGGCGCTTTACGAAAATTTTCGAATGATCACTTCAGGCGCGATCGAACGGACAGCTTTTTTTGTTCCCCGCTGGGGGGAGGAGTTCATACCCTCGACAAAGCTCGACAGGATAACAGGGCTTTTACCGAAAAAGGCTCTTAAGATCGAAGTGTTATCGGAGCGTGAAGTAAAAGATCCGCCTGAAGCAAAATTCAGCGTCACGATCGCCGACAGGCTCGGAGAAAAAGATTTCGGCAGCCTTACAATAACGCAAAATGAGCCGAAACCGAAAAAAGAAGAGTTTAATATCAGCTTTAAAGAGGGCAGAATAGAAGACAGGCTTGTTTCGGCTTCAAAGATCGAAAGTTTCATGGCCTGCCCCGCCGCTCATGTCCACGATCTTAATCTCGAATACGATTCGATTGAACCGCAGTTCCCGTTCACGAAAGGGAATTTCTATCACAATGTGGTCGAGAAGTTCTTAAAGCATTTTAAGGGAAACGATCTTCTCAATGAAACAGATTATGGAAAAGTTGTTTCGGGTCTGAGCGCGGGTAAAGGAAAAGACAGTATTGCAAAATCCAGATTCGGAGAGTTTCCGGAATTCTTTCTATACGGAGTTGAGTACGAAAAATTTGCTGAGGCCTACGAAATTCTATCTGAAAGAATAAAAGGTTCGGACATAATCACCTTCATTGACTCAGAACTTAAAAAACAGGAGGAGAACGATCCGTATTCCTACTACGCCCGAATTAAACAAAGATCGGAGATCATCGGGTTTCTCGCATGGCTGATGATCGAACTCGGACCAACGCCGGTTTCAGTCACAACAACATTTGAAACAGAGGTCAAGTTCGCGGACTTTACAATATCAAAAGACCCGCAAATAAGCATAAAAAGAGGCTATATAGATTTCGTTTTTATAGATCATACGGGCACTGTCAGAATAATAGACATAAAATCGAATAAAAAATTCGAGAAGTTCGAAGATGAGATAAAAAAATATCAGAAAGTTCAGCTGCTTTTATACCGCGAGGCTGTATCGAGGCGGATCAGGGGTGAGTCAGGCGTGAATTTTACTCCAGAAAGGGAAGATGATAAACCTCAGGACAAGTACTGCACGATACTACAGAGCGATTATTTCGACAGCTTAGGCAAAGATACTAAAGTGGAGGCTTATTATTATTCGCCCAGCAGTCCTCTCAGGCTGCCTGTAAACGATCAGAATATCGAAAAATTCCTGGATAGCCTTAAAAAACGGCTTGACCCGGACGGCAAATATAAGCCTGAAGCGTGCTCAAAATGCGAATACTGCGCACTGTCTCAATCCTGCCCCGAATTCGAAGACAAAAAATTCGTAAAGAACGATGAATTTATAAAAGATCCCGAAGCGGAAAAGCAGATGCTCGTTCTGAATGAAGCAAATAAAGAGAACATTACTAAAGATCAGACTAAAAAATTTATAATTTTCGACGGCCATAAGGAAGAGGCTTTGACCAATGACGGGAACATCATTATTTCAGCCGGAGCGGGTGCGGGAAAAACAGAAGTTCTGTCTTCAAAATACATCAGCCTGCTTCTTAACTCCGATGCAGGGCTTGATAACATAGTCTGCATAACATTTACCAAAAAAGCCGCGGGTGAGATGCAGAAAAGGATATACGCAAAGCTAAATGACATCCTCGAAAGCGGATATTTCTTCTCCGTTTACAAAGACGCCAATCCTGATTCGTACAAAATAAATGAAAAACAGAAAGAGAAGCTGTTAAAGATCAAAGAAGATTTCTACGATAAGAACCTGATCTCGACATTTCATTCGTTCTGCAATAAGTTCATAGCGGAATACGGCTATTTTTCAGACAATCTGAAAGGCTACGATATAGCGATGGACCTGTCGGAAGATTTTACGGTCAACGAAGAGGCCGTAAAATTCCTTAAAGGTCATTTCGACACGCATTACGCAGACATTCTGAATTCAGTGCTTGATGGTGCGGAATATGAAGATTTCAAAAGCTGGCTCGGCGCAAGGCATCTTATCTATTCGGGCGATCAGGAGGGCGGTTTTATACCCGATATCCTCAAGCTTTACAGCGAAATGAAATTGAGCGGAAGAGGATTTGATGAGCAGGAGTGGGTAAAGCCTATCGGAGATTATCTGAAATATGTGGAAGAACGAATTCAAACTGAATTTGGCGGCTATTTCAGGATTAGAGAAGATATATTGAGACTCATAGAAAATGAAACTGATGAAAAACTCCTGACGCTTGGGAAAAAAATTAGAAATTATAAGGAATTCAGCTATAAGCAGGCAGCAAAAAAATATCCCGATATTCTGGGATTGGCCGAAGAGCTTTTTGAGTCGGAAGGCTATAAAATATTCAACAAAAAGAATGTTGATCTGAGCCTGAACGGAAAAGAGTGGGCGATAAAAAAAGCTGTTTTCTCTATCGTCAAAGCGCTGGACGGGCACATGAACAATTTCAAGCGCGAAAAGGGCCTTTTGGAGCAGAGCGATCTTCACTCGCACTTCCTCGAAATGCTCAGTGACGGCGAACTGAAGAAAAAATTTCAGGATGAATTCAAATATCTTCTCGTTGACGAGTTCCAGGACACGAACTGGCTTCAGGATAAGATACTCGGAGTTCTGACGGGAGAGGCTAACCGGTTCTTTCTCGTGGGCGATAAAAAGCAGTCCATCTACCGCTTTCAGCAGTGCGATGTGCAGATATTTGAGAAATATGAAAAATCCGACAGTTTCAGGACTCTTTATTTTTCAGAGAACTACAGGTCTGTGCCTGATATTGTCAACTTCAGCAATAAGGTTTTCGAACAGAACGCGCCGAACGGGTATGATATTATTAATAAGAAAGCCGAAGAGCTTCTTGCCAAAAAGAAAAAGAACATTTATCCCGATTCGGTGAATTTCGTAAATATCTGCACAAAGGAGTCAAAAGATAAAAACGATGGGATCAAAACCGGAGAACTGAGCAGGATAAGCAGGATGTGCGAGGCGGCTTTTGTAGCGGATACGATCCTCGAGAGTGCGAAGAACGGCAAAAAATTCGGTTCGTGGGCTGTTCTTATCAGGAAATATACTCATATCAGCTATATTACCGAGGCTTTCAGAAAAAAGAGCATCCCGTACTCTCTGATCCTCAAAAAAGACCTTTTCGAGCTTGATGAGGTCAAGGAATTCGTGCTGATACTTAAGGCCGTTCTCGGTGCCGCCGCGCCCGAGGAAATAGAATTCATCCCGACTTATGAAGAACTTCTTTCAGGCATAAAAAAGGACGATCCTCTGCTTTCTCTCATCTTCAGCATAAGGAACAATAAAATTTACAAAAACTACCTTGCTTCATTCGGCGATCACAGGACAAGATCGGCTAATATAGATATACTCAAAGAAACGCTGATATCATTTCTCGAAAGATCAGATAACGACAGGGAAAGATTTTTAACCTTGCTTGAAAAAAATGTCAAAGCCAATTCATCGGGAGTTGAGGTGAAGGATCCTGACGCGGTAACTATAATGACGGTACACAGCGCGAAAGGGCTTGAGTTCGACGATCTGATCATAGCCAATGTTGACGAGGGAGGAGGAAATTTTACATCGCTCTTCAATTATTTCAATCTGTGCGAAAAAGGAAGCTGCTATACAGATTTTTCGATGGCCGGATACTCTACCCCCGGAGACGGAGAGAAAAAGAATTTCTTCATTAACGAATACATAAAATATAAAAACAAATCATTCGACGAGCATGAAAGGGCGAATTTACTTTATGTAGCGCTGACCAGAGCTAAAAACTCCCTTACCGTAGTCATACAGACAAAAGAGGTGTCAGGCAGAGGAGATGGAGAAAAGAAAGAGGGCTGGGCGAAATACCTCAGACAGTTCGGGAATGATAACGAAGGCATGATCGAAGGTTTTAATTTCATTCAGAAGGATATAGGCACATTCGACCTTAGCGAATACTTTGCTGAGGAAGCACAGGCAAAAGGCAGGTATCAGGCTGAGAGGGAGTACGATCTGACCGGCCATGTAAAAAAGGACGGGCTGATATCTGCAACGGCGATCGCTCACGAACAGGACGATGTTACGCACGAGAAGAGCAACACTGAAGCTATTGATACAGGTAATTTCGTTCACCTATTCATGAGTAAAAAGATCAAAGAATTGTTCAAGACTGGCTTCGACCTGGAGGCAGAGCTTAAAGAGTTTAAAAAGAAAGAAAGCGAGCCGTCGTCGGTCAATCTTGCGGTTGTTAAGAAGATGGTCTCAAATATTATTTCAGATCCGCTGTTCAAAAAATATGCAGAATGTGGGAAAGTGTTGTGCGAAAAGAATATCGTTATGGCGGATAAGAACATTCAGGGCTATATAGACCTTGTTCTGCTGTGCGAAGATGAAGTTATAGTGCTTGATTATAAAACTTATCTTCGTAAATTCCCCGATGAAGAGCTTATAGCCACATATAAAAAACAGGTGGATATATACGCCGAGGCTCTGTGCAAGATCTATCCCGATAAAAAAATAAAGAAATACCTTTTCTTCATCGGTAGAGATAAGGCGGAATTGAAGGTAGTGTAGAAAAAATATCCATTTGACTTATGTTAAAAAAAACCTTATTTTTTGTGCTTGAAAATAATGCTTTCAGGGGAGGTCGTCTTTTTGGAAAATATCAAATGCAGAACTGTAAAAAGCATAGGCAGGAGCGACATAATCGCTCTCTATAAACAGGCAGGGTGGTGGACTTTAAAAGATGATGAGGACCATTCTTTCGTCGATCGGATCGTAGCTGGAACATATGTTTTTACAATAGCCGAGGACGGTGACAGAGTGATTGGTATGGGCAGGGCCATCAGCGACGGTGTCAGTGACGCTTATATTCAGGATGTTACTGTGCATAAAGAATACCGGCGTAAAGGTATCGGAGGCATGATAATAAAGCATATCGTCAAAGAGCTTCAGGATCGAGATATAGGATGGATAGGCCTTATTTCAGAACCGGGCGCAGAAAACTTTTACAAAGATCTTGGTTTTGAGGTTATGGAAGGACACACTCCCTACATATATAAAAAATAAAAGAAAATTAAAAAGGTAAAATTAATGTCAGATAAATTTCATGATTTAAAAGATTTTAAACAGATCGACATTCCAAGTCTCGATTTGATCAAAAAATATTTAAAAAAGTACCAGTTCTCAACATGTGACTACAATTTGTCCAATCTGTTTGCCTGGAGTTGTTTTACGGGGGTAAAATGGGATGTTTACAGGGACAGAGTATTTTTTTATAATTTCACAACGGATTTTATGCTCTATCCTCTCGGCGAACCTTTTACATCATCGGAGTTAAATCAGATTTCCAAAGATATAATCAGGCAGGGTTATTCGGGAAATTTCATATCAGTACCGGAATGCTACTTAAGCGAACATCCTGACATAAATAAATATTACTCGGCAGTAAAGGATGAAAATAATTCCGATTATGTATATCTTTCCGAAAGACTTTCAGAACTCAGAGGGAAAAAACTCCAGAAAAAAAAGAATCTTGTCAACCAGTTCAACAGGCTTTATCCTGACAACTGTACTAAAGCTCTTACAGATAAAAGAGCGGTTATGTGTATTGAACTTGCAGAAAAATGGTGTATTCAGCATAATGATATCTGTGATGATGAGAAAAAGAAAGAAATTGAGGTTATGAAAAGAGCCTTACATAACAGAAAACATACAGGTCTCGAAGGACTGATGCTTTTTTGCGGTAAAGATCTGGTAGCATTTGCTCTTTTTAGCGAACAGAAGAAGGATACTGTCACCGTTCATTTCGAGAAATTCGATTACGATTTCAAAGGTTCTGCTCAGAAGATAAATCGTGAAACTGCTATATATCTTCAGGGAAGGTATAAATATATCAACAGAGAGCAGGATATAGGTAACGAAGGCCTCAAAAAAGCTAAAATGTCCTATGATCCGGAAATGATTATACCAACTTATGAACTGTTTAAGAAAAAACGGAGCTGATCAATGAAAACTTTTATAATCCTTATTATGCTATACCTGTCAACGGGACTGTATGCCGAAATTATAAAGTTGGCCGAACCTGCTTTTGACAGCGAAGTTTCTATTGAGCAGGCTATTCTTCAGAGGCGGTCGGTGCGTTCGTACGCGGAAGAGAGGCTCACTTTAAAGGAAGTGTCGCAGATACTCTGGTCGGCGCAGGGAATAACTGAAAAAAACAGAGGTTTCCGGGCAGCACCTTCCGCAGGAGCGATCTTCCCGCTCGAAACCTATATCGCCGCCGGAAATGTCGAAGGGCTTGAAGAGGCCGTCTATAAATACGACCCTAAAACTCATTCACTGCAAAAGGTTCTTGACGGCGATGTGATCGAAAAGCTCAGCGGTCAGGGCAGTATGAAGACCTGTGCCTTCGCGCTCGTAATAACAGGAGTTTACGAGCGGATGGAGCCGAGGTACAGGGACAGGACGCAGAGATATGTCCACATGGAGGCCGGCCATGCCGCCCAGAATGTTCATCTTCAGGTAATTTCATTAGACCTCGGCACCGTTCTGATCGGTGCGTTCATTGACGGCCAGGTAAAACAGCTTCTCAATCTCCCCGAAAACGAGCATCCGCTTTATATCATGCCCATAGGCAGGATGAAGAGATGATAAAAGCGGTCATATTCGACTGGGGCGGCGTTCTGATAGACGATCCGTCACGGGAAATGACGCGCTTTTTTGCAGGAAAACTCGGCTGTGGTAAGGACATTCTTGTCCCGGCCATTTCTGAATACATCGGAGAATTTCAGACCGGCAGGATCGCTGAAGATGACATGTGGGAAAAAATATGCGCATCTTACGGCTTGAAAAAGCCGGCTTCGGGTTCGCTGTGGAAAGAGGCAGTGGAAAATGTATTCAAAGACAGGGAAGATGTTTTCGGACTGGTTAGTAGGATCAAAAAAAGCGGCTGCATTACCGCGTTTCTCTCGAATACCGAACAGCCGGCGATGGAGTATTTTTACGAAAAAAAATATTACTCATATTTCGATACGGCGGTCTTTTCCTGCGCTGAGGGATGCGCAAAACCGGAGCCGGAGATATATAACATAACTGCAAAAAGGCTCGGCATCGAACCATTCGAGGCTGTTTTCATTGACGACAAACCTGAGAATATCGAAGGCGCGGAAAAAACCGGCATGAGCGGAATTCTGTATAAAGATTTCGGAGATGTTGTGCTGCGGCTAAGAGACTTCGGACTAAAAATTTGAAAAATATATTGACATTCATTACGGCAATATATAGATTTCACCGTACTATGAAAGAAGGCTTTCTCAAAATACACGGTACCATTTTTAAAGCAGGATTCGGCTGAGGAAGCGTTAAATCCTAAAGTGGTGCTTTTCGTGTAAGGGCTTTTTTCTTCTCTGTCAACAGACAAATTCTGACAATATATACGAAAACACATTTTTAAAATGATAAATTTAAAACGGAGACTTTTTTTATGAATAAAAAATTTTTCAGCACCAGAGCCGGAATAATCACAGCAGGTTCACTGATCGGTATCATCGCGGCACTTCTCCAGTACTTCGGCAACCCGAAGAACATGGGGTTCTGCATCGCGTGTTTCGAGCGCGACATAGCCGGAGGTCTCGGGCTCCACAGAGCTGATGTTGTTCAATACATAAGGCCTGAAATAATTGGTATCATGGTGGGAGCTCTGGTTATATCGATGATAAAAAAAGAGTTCAGGCCGAGAGGAGGTTCATCAACGGTCATCAGGTTCTTCCTCGGCGTGTTCGCCATGATCGGCGCGCTGGTATTCCTCGGCTGTCCGTGGAGGGCTTTTATCAGGCTCGCTGGCGGCGACTGGAACGCGATACCGGGCATAATCGGTCTGATAACCGGTATCGGAATAGGTTCATACTTTATAAAATCAGGTTACAGCCTCGGAAGAAGCCATACCCAAAGTAAGCCCGCCGGATATATTATGCCGGGATTCATGCTTTTCCTGTTCGCTCTTTTGATCTTCGGATTCCCGAAGCTTTTCACCAGCACTGCAGGACCCGGCTCGATGAGAGCTCCCCTGCTTATCAGTTTAGCCGCGGGACTCATCGTGGGCGGACTCGCCCAGAGGAGCCGCTTCTGCACTATGGGCTCGATCAGAGATGTGATCCTTGTTAAAGACTTCCACCTGATCTCAGGCATAGCGGCATTCACGCTCGCTGTTTTTGTCATGAACATGATACTGGGACAGTTCAAAGCAGGATTCGAAGGACAGCCGATAGCACATAACAGCCATATCTGGAACTTTCTCGGTATGACCCTCTCAGGCTTTGCTTTCGTGCTTTCGGGCGGATGTCCCGGCAGACAGCTCATACTATCCGGAGAAGGGGACACGGACGCGGGAGTATTCGTCCTTGGTATGATAACCGGAGCAGCATTCTCTCATAATTTCGCCATGGCAAGCTCTCCCGCCGGTATAGGACAGTTCGGGATGTGGGGAACTATAATCGGCCTCGTTTTCACTTTCGTGATCGCGGTAACTATGACACAAAAAAGAAAAACAGCATAGGGAGATGATATGAAAACTATTGATACAAGAGGACTTTCCTGCCCTCAGCCTGTTATAATGGTAACTAGAGAAATTATGGCCGGTGAAAAGAATTTCGAGGTGCTTGTTGACAGCGAAGCATCATTCGAAAATGTGACGAGGCTGCTCGAAAGCAAAGGCTACAAATTTACGGTAGCCGAAAAAGATGATCATAAAGCGATAAAAGCGGAAAAATAATCCGATATTTTCTTGTATAACTGGGGGAGGTTCTATATAATACAGGCGGAACATCGACGGGGCTATAAATGATCTATTTTGATAATGCAGCGACATCTTTTCCGAAACCGGAGGAGGTAGTGGAGGCTGTTGTTGGTACTATGACTAAAACAGGTGCGAATCCGGGAAGATCGGGGCACACTCAGTCGGTCAGAGCGGGAGAGATCGTCTTTGAGGCTAGACGAAAGCTGGCCGTGTTTTTCGGTGTAAAGAACCCGATGAACATCATTTTTACTTCTAACGCGACCGAGGCTTTGAACCTTGCTATAAAAGGTTTGCTCCGCAAAGGCGATCATGTTGTTACAACCTCAATGGAGCATAACAGCGTGATAAGGCCTTTGAAAAGGCTTGAGTCGGAAGGTTATATTGACATTACGGTGCTTGAAGGGGACGAAGACGGAGTTGTGTCTGTTGAAGAACTGGAGCAGCATGTAAAAAGCAGAACAAGGGCTTTTGTGCTCAACCACATATCCAATGTTACCGGGATCGTTCAGCCCCTCGAAGAATTGTGCGGCTTCTGCCGCGAAAAAGGGCTTATCACGATAGCGGACTGTGCGCAGTCGGCGGGCATAATTCCTTTGGATATGGTCAAAGATAATATTGACATCGTCTGTTTCGCGGGGCACAAGGGTCTCTACGGTCCGACAGGTACGGGCGGTATGGTACTTCGTGAAGGTTTTGACCACAGGCTCATAAAGCCCTTAAAAGAAGGCGGAACGGGAAGCCTGTCGGATAAAGAATTCCAGCCGGAATTCATGCCCGATGTTTTCGAGAGCGGAACGCTGAATACGGCCGGCATCGCCGGCCTGTCGGCGGGAATTGATTTTATCAATTCCCTGCCTGAAGGGCTCGGTTCCGTGCAGCTTCATAAGCAGACGCTTCAGAAGTACTTCATAGATAAAGCCCGCAAACATGTTCCGGGATTTATCACTCAGTCAAGCCCCGACGGTTACGGCGTGGTATCATTTGTGCTCGAAGGACATTCGGTTTCGGGGATCACGATGAAGCTGTCGGAAAAATATGGGATCATGTCGAGGCAGGGCCTTCACTGCGCGCCTCTCGCGCACAAAAGGATCGGCACATTCCCCGAAGGTACGGTCCGCTTCAGCTTTTCTGTTTTTAACACAAGGCAGGAAGCGGACTTCTCTATCGAAGTTCTGAAAAAAATATCGGAGAGTGCGGATGAGTAAAGAAACCTACATACTTTTTCATTCTTCCAATTATGCAATGTGGGCGGCCGATGAACTTAAAATAAAAGGACTCGTCCACCGTATCGTTCCCGTTCCGAGAGAATTAAGCTCAGACTGCGGCTACTGCATAAACATATCTTCGGAAGACTCCGAGAGTGCCGTTAAAATTCTCGAAGAAAAAAATATTGAGTTGGACAGGATAGCAGCCGTCTAAAAATGCACGGTTTTTTCTAAAAAACAATTATCTTGATTTTATATGTAAAAACTGTTTAATTCCTAACTTTAATTTATAATTAAAGGCCGGTCATAAATGGAAAAAATAAGAGTTGGAATAAACGGAATGGGCAGGATCGGAAGGACGGTGTTCCGTTTGATACTTGATCATCCCGAAATTGAGATAGCTGGTATAAATGATCTGCTTCCTATCAATACGCTGGTCCATCTGATCAGGTATGATACCGTTCAGGGTGTTTTGAAAAAACCCGTCTCGGCCGGAAAAGACTACATCATGATCGGAGAAAAAAAGATTCCCGTAAGTCATTCAACTTCACCGGGAGACATTCCCTGCGCTGAATGGTATACAGATATTATGATCGAATCCTCGGGCAAATTCAAAAAGAGACATCAGCTTGAACAGTATTTAGATGCCGGGGTAAAAAAAGTTCTGCTTTCATGTCCCTCGGAAGAGGAAGTTGACAGAACAGTCATCTTCGGCGTCAACGAACAGGATATTTTGCCGGAAGACAGGATCATTTCGAATGCTTCCTGCACATCGAACTGTGTTGCGCCTCTTCTTTTTGTTCTGCAGAGTGAATTCGGCATATCTTCAGCCTTTTTGAATACGGTTCATCCCATGACCAACAACCAGAACCTTACAGATTCAGGACATAAGGACCTTAGAAGATCAAGAGCAGCGTGTGCCAACATAATACCGACTACCACCTCAGCCGTCCGCGCAATATGGAAGGTAATGCCCGAAATGAAAGACAGATTTGACGGAATAGCCACAAGGGTTCCTATTATCGACGGAGCTCTTTCGGAACTTGTAGTTGTGATTAACAGGCAGAGCAGTGCAGACGAGGTAAACTCCGTGTTCAAAACAAGTTCTGAAACCTGTATGAAAAATATAATCAGATATATTTCCGACCCTATAGTTTCTTCAGATATTATAGGAGATCCGCATTCCGGAATATTTGATTCTCTCTCAACAAAAGTAATAGGCGGAAATACTGTCCAGATCATAGCCTGGTATGATAATGAATTTGGTTATTCAAACCGCCTCATTGACCTTATAATCAGTATCGGAAGGTAAGCATGGAAAAGGATTTCAAGTCAAAAGCACTCGAAGTAAATCTTTCCAACACGAAACAGGAAAGCGTAAACCTTCCTGAAGATCACAATTATTTTCTTTCTCTTTCAAAAGAATATTACGGGATACATAAATATACATCCGAGTATTTTGCGGAATTCCATCATAATTATCCCAATTATTCGGACATAGCGATCAGGATCAGAAAGATCGCTGTAGGTGACTATTGGCTTTACGAAAAGGCTGCCGATGATGACAAAGCGCTGAGAATAATAGCAGATATGATAAAAGAGCTACTTGCCAAAAACTCTGACAAAGATATTAAGACAGATCTCGTAAGGACACTTATAGAGTTTACAGGTATAGTATCGTCGCCCCGGAAATCTCATGATGAACTGTCGGAGCGGTGTATTTTAATGATCAGCGAAACCCTGAAAACCGACAGAGAGGCTGTGCTTGTTAATTCGGAAACTGTGCGAAATCAGATTTCGCACCTTATTTCACGGAAAGAAAATGATTTCGGATACAGAGAACTTTACTCGAAGATATGCAGATCGGTGGTTGACTATTGGAAAGAGACTGCGTCTATTGAAAAATGGATAGAAGGAAAAGAGAGACTTTTTACAGATGACTCATTAAGATCGCTTGAAAAACTGGGTTCCGGCCTTTTTCACCAATACTATGAAATACTTGATAAGTTTGACGATACTGAAAGTCTGGAAAAAAATATACCTCTCTATTTTGAATTCTCAAGCTTTTACAAAAATTATGCAAAAGTGCTGAAGTCGTCTGTTGATAAGTTTCACTATCTTGTCTTCCTTCTCGATCTGCCCGGAATGCGTCACCAGAAAGACCACCTTATGTATGATCTGAAGATAATTCTCGGTAATATTTTTTCCGAACTGGCAGAAAAGGAAACACTTCCCTTCCTGAACGATGTATTCGATGTTTTCAAAGAACTTATAAAGACAAACAAACTGTCGGTGCTCGCCTGTGTTAAAACGATTGGAATTAAACTCGCCGAACTCAAGGATTTTCCCACCTGTAAATATTTCGCGGATAAAGTTCTCAATCTGGGTTTTATCGGACCCGGTCCGTCTTTCAGGACAGAAGACTGGAGGATGAGGGTGGATCCGGCGCATGTGGTCAACATAAGAACATGGCTCGAAATTTTCGAATCCGATACAGAAAAATACGAGATGCTTCTTGCAGGTTTGACGGCTAATCTTAAGCTCGGCGGAGTGCTGATATTCGATACGGATCTTTTTCAAAAAGATGTAACAAAACTTCTTAATTCAGACATAAAAGGTTCGTTTAAGCAGGTAAAACAGCTGTGCAGAATATTTCCAATTTATTTTTCCGAGATCGGAGCTGAAGGAGAGCTTAGGGATGTAACAACCGAAATAGATGAGCTGTGCTTCAGGCAGGACAGGCTGATCCACTTCCTTAGAAAGCAGGTACATACCGAAAGCAATAATACTCATATCGGACTGACCCGGGCGATATTTGATTTCTGGGTTACGAAAAATAAGATTCAGCTTAAAGACATTTTGCCTGCTGATGTGTATGCATCTATTGATGAGGGCGGCATATTCGTTGAACCGTTACATCAACTTATCAGGCAGGTTTCCGAAGTGTCGGGATTCAGGCAGGAGGAAATTATAATTCAGGATCCTGAAAAAATTGAAAAATGGGCACAGAATGCAGAAGGAGTTTCAGAAAACGACAAAAAGAGGCTCAAACTGATATGCAGGCTTTATGATATGCTTGTGGAAAAATATTCATTCAGTACTGTGGATATCTGTTCATACCTGAGAAAGTATAACATACCTTCCGGCGAAAAGACAGATACGCTGGAAAATGCCCTGAAAGAAGGTAAAACTGAAAAAGCACTTAGAACGGTTTATGAGATAATGGAGCAGCTTAATGATATTATCTTTTCGGAAAAAAAGACAGAAGGCTGGGAGAATATATACTATAAAAGGCATGTAGCCTACGGCATTCCCTCCATGTATGGTGCTTACCATGAGGAAAGATTTGAGTCTCTCGGCAAAATATTTAAGCTTGAGCATCTTGCCAACAGGCTTATATCTGATCTTAGAGGAGAGATTAATCTAAGTTACATGACTGCCGGATCTCTTCAAAAAATCCATAAAGTTCTGCAGTTCTATCAAAGGGGACTACAGATAGACGGTATTTCAATAAAAGAACTTGATCACAACATGGAAATGTTCCGTTACAGCCTCACATCCAAAAGTTTCAGCCTGGGTCAGCACATCAATATGTTCAGGTTCATCGGTGAAAGTATCAGAGAGATCATAAAGAAATATTTTTTTAAACCTTACGACAATCCCTTAAAAATCATAATTCCGAAATTATTTTATTCGGATGATGTACCGGACGGGAAAAAGTTAGAAAGTGTTATAAATAAAAAGGCGGAAGAGTTTTACAGAGATATGCTCTCCAGTGCTTTTCTTCTTCAGGGACTTGACAGCTTTATATCCGAGATTTTGACTGCGATGCATAATATGGTGGAAAACTACACGCCTGAAACAGTAAGGGACATAATGTCATTTGACAATGATATGATAGTTAGTCCGCTCTATTCCAGAACGGCTAATCTGGACAATCATGTTTTTCTCGGACAGAAAGCTAATAATCTCAAAAAACTCTATCTTTCAAATTTTCCGGTACCTCCCGGTTTCGTTATCACGACCGAGATGTTCCGCAGAAAGAACACTATATTCGAGCATCCCGGTCTTCTTGGCGATTTTGACAAGGCTATCAGGCACAATCTGAAAAAGGTGGAAAAGATCACCGGTAAACAGCTCGGCAACAAAGATAATCCTCTTCTTCTTTCAGTAAGGTCGGGGGCGGCTATATCCATGCCCGGTGC
>SLFX01000121.1 GCA_007124045.1 Candidatus Delongbacteria bacterium
CCAAAAAAGGACCAGAGCTATTTTCTCTACGGGATCACTCAGAACGCACTTTCAAGAACTCTATTCCCGCTCAGCTCCGTTTCAAAGGAAAAGGTAAGGGAGATCGCAAAAAATCTCGGCCTAAAGACGGCCGGGAAGAAAGAAAGCATGGAGATATGCTTCATTCCGGACAACGATTACAGGCGTTTTCTGAAGGAGAATGTAAAAAGTTTCGACAAAAAGGTCAAACAGGGAAAAATGCTGTCTGTCAACGGCGAAATGTTGAAAAGAGAACATGAAGGCTTCCCTTTCTATACAGTGGGACAGAGAAAAGGCCTGGGAGGCGGATTTGCCGAGCCTATGTATGTGAAGTCGGTTGATGCACAAAATAACACCGTCACCATAGGAAAGGAATCCGAGGTCTATTCTTCCGAAGTTAATGTGAGCTGCCTGAACTGGATATCGGGTGTTCCTGAAGAAAATCAAAGATGTTCCGCTAAAATACGGTTCAACACCACAGATAAGCCATGTTCAATAAAATTTCTGGATAAAAACACCCTTAGAGTTGTTTTCGAAAAACCTGTCTTTGCGGCAACACCCGGACAGTCATGCGTAATCTATAACGACAGCCTCGTTATCGGAGGCGGACTGATAGAAAAATGAATGAAGGTCTCGAAAATACTCTAAAAAACCTGCCCTCCGATCCCGGTGTTTATTTTTTTAAGAACAGGGAAGGAAAGATCATTTATATCGGTAAGGCTAAGTCACTCAGGAACAGAGTTAAATCTTATTTTTTGAATATAGGAAAACATCAGCAGTTCAAAACGGAAATTCTTGTAAAAAAGATCAGCTCCATCGAATACATCGTTACGGATAACGAACTTGAAGCACTTCTGCTTGAAGCCAATATGATAAAGCAGCACAAGCCCAAATATAATATTGATCTGAAAGACGACAAGTCGTTCCCGTACATAAAAATAACGAAAGAACTCTATCCGCAGGTTTACATAACACGGAATACTGAAAATGACGGATCCAGATATCTCGGCCCATTTACGCATGTTAAAAGTGTAAGGTCAATACTGAACATACTCAAAAAACTCCTGAGGATCAGAAACTGCAGACATATTTTGACTGAACGGTCAGTCATAGAAAAAAAGGTCAGACCCTGTCTTGATTATCAGATCAGGATCTGCGAGGGCTACTGCAGGTATGAAAACAGCCCTGAGACATACATAGAAAAAATAAAAAACATCTCCTCGTTCTTCTCCGGAAAAGATTCCGGTCTGATAAAAATGCTCGAAGAAAATATGAAGCGGATCGCTGCGGATAAAAATTTTGAGCTCGCTGCTGAATTCCGCGACGCCCTCAAATCGGTTAATGACTTTTCAATCAGGCAAAAGGTGGAGAACGCCGTTTCATTACCGAGGGACTATTTCGCCGTTGAGATCGAAGACAATGATGCCTGCTGCGTAGTTTTCAAACTCCGGAACGGCAGACTTATCGCGAAAAACAGCTTTAACCTGAAGGGAGTTTATCACAAAACCGGCGAAGAGGTGCTTGAAGAGTTTATCAAACTCTACTACAACATCTCAAGATTCGACATTCCTGAGGAAATAGTGCTTAACACCGATATCACAGATAATACCGTTATAGAGAAATGGCTTAAGGCCCTTTCCGGAAAAAGGGTAAATATCCTCTCCGCACAGATCGGTGATAAAGCAAAACTGCTGTTTCTGGCCCAAAAGAACGCAAGACTGATCCTTAATGATCTCAAACTTGAAAAACTGAAGAGGGATTTTACGCCCGGCAGTCTCAAGTCTCTTATGAGAGACCTGGAACTTAAAAAAATACCGTTAACGATAGAATGCTTTGACATTTCACATTTCGCGGGTAAGGAAACAGCAGCTTCAATGGTAACTTTTAAAAATGCCAGACCGCTTAAATCAGGCTACCGCAGGTTTAAGATCAGGACTGTGGAAGGCGTGGATGATTTCGCTTCCATGCGGGAGGTTATTGAGCGCAGATACAGTTCTCTGAAAGAGGAAAAAGAACCTGAATACCCCGACCTGATAATGGTTGACGGCGGTAAGGGGCAGCTTTCATCCGCTCTTGAAGTTCTCTCTGAGCTGGAATTGACACACATTCCTGTAATAGGGCTGGCTAAACGACTCGAAGAGGTCTTCTTACCCGGAAAAAGCGAAGCTGTTATAATCCCGCGAACCTCATCTTCTTTAAAACTGCTTCAGCAGATAAGGGACGAATCCCACAGGTTCGCAGTATCATACCATCAGAATTTGCGCGGCAAAACTGTTTCTTCCGGACTTGAACAGATAAAAGGCATCGGTCCGGCTAAAAGAAAGGAACTTCTGAAAAAATTCGGTTCAGTGAAAAGGATAGCGGAGGCCGAAATAGAGGACCTTAAAGCGATCCGCGGTATTAACGACGGCATTGCCCGCGAAATAAAACTTTTTTTGCTTAAAAAACATTGACAGAAAGCATTTTTTTTCTTATAATTGGCACGAGTTAAATTTTTATCAGGTGTATGAATGGAAGAAGGCCCTTATCACAGTAGCGTAACAGGTTAAAAGACCCGCTGAGGAGGCGCTTATCCATTTTCCTCCCCCGCGGATCTCGGGCAGGGAGGCAGTATGACAGAAACAATTAACAGGATCCAGGATTTAATAACCGAAAGGCAATGGTATTCTTTGAGGAACGAGCTCTCCGAAATTGAGCCTTTCGAGATATCGGAGATCATTGAAGAGCTTGACGAAGATGACGGAATAATCGTTTTCAGGCTTCTGTCCAGGGATGTTGCCAAAGAAACATTCCAGCATCTGCCCATAGAGAATCAGGAGTCTGTTATTGAAGCTCTGGCTAAAAATGTCAGCAGGCTTTCAAATCTGTTAAACGACCTTGAACCGGACGACAGAACGGCTTTCCTCGAAGAGCTTCCCGGACAGGTAACCCAGAAACTGATCCAACTGCTCAGCCCTGAAGAGAGAAGTGTGGCAAAACAGCTTCTCGGATATCCCGAAGACAGTATGGGAAGGATAATGACACCTGAATTTATAGCTGTCAGACCGGATTTTACCGTTGCGGAAACACTTGACTACATCAGAGAACACGGAACTCATTCCGAAACTTTTAATATAATATATGTTGTAGATTCGAAATGGAAACTTCTCGACGATATTAAGATAAGGGAAATACTTCTTTCGGAACCCGAACGGACCATAAGTGATATCATGGACGGCAAATTCGTATCTGTAAGCGCTTTCGAGGATCAGGAAGAGGCCGTTCAGATATTTCAGGATTACGACTATATAGCTATTCCCGTTACTGACAGTGACGGACTTCTTCTGGGAATAGTTACATTCGACGATGTCATGGATGTGGCCGAAGAAGAAACCACCGAGGACTTCCATAAGTTCGGGTCGTTTCAGGAAGCGATACTCAATCCTCTTAAAGCAAAGATCACCTACATGTACAGCAAAAGGATAATGTGGCTGAGTATTCTCGTGTTCGTTAATGTATTTTCAGGGGCGGCCATCGCAGGATTTGAGGATGTTATCAGAAGCACTGTTTCACTCATGTTCTTCCTTCCCCTCATAATCGCGAGCGGCGGTAACGCGGGGGCCCAGTCCGCCACGCTCATGATACGATCTCTGGCTACAGGAGATGTCGAAGCGGCTGACTGGCTTGTTCTGGCGGTAAAAGAACTTGCGGTCTCTCTGATGCTCGGTATCACAACCGGCATTGCAGTCAGCCTTGTATCCTCTTTCAGAGCGCCCGAGATCATGCCTGTTGCCGCGCTGGCCATGGTAAGCACGGTAATGACCGGAAGCCTTATCGGACTCACGCTTCCTTTCCTTCTCACGAAATTCAAACTGGATCCTGCTACGGCCAGCGCCCCTCTTGTAACTTCTATCGCCGATATAACAGGCGTGGTCATTTACTTTTCGATAGCTTCGGTTTACCTTGGAATATAAAACAGACTGATTAGATTAAATGGACGAAAAAATTCAGAAAATACAGGATCAGATAGACAAAAGCAGCTGGCTTGCTTTAAGGAATGACCTTGCAGAGCTTGAACCTTTCGAGATAGCGGAGATCATCGAAGAGCTTGACGAAGGTGACGGAATAATCGTTTTCAGGCTTCTGTCGAGGGAAGTTGCAAAGGAAACATTCCAGCATCTGCCGATAGAGAATCAGGAGTCTGTTATTGAAGCTCTGGCTAAAAATGTCAGCAGGCTTTCAAATCTGTTAAATGACCTTGATCCAGATGATAGAACGGCTTTTCTCGAAGAACTTCCCGGACAGGTAACACAGAAACTGATCCAGCTGCTCAGCCCTGAAGAAAGAAGTATCGCAAAAAAACTTCTCGGTTACCCCGAAGACAGTATCGGCAGACTTATGACTCCCGAATATATTGCTGTCAGATCGGACTTCACTGTATCCAAAACTCTTGAACATATCAGAAGGCACGGACATAAATCGGAAACACTCAGCATAATTTATGTGGTCGATCCAGGATGGAAACTTCTTGACGATCTCAGAATAAAAGAGATCCTCCTTGCAGATCCGTCCCGGGATATTGACGAACTGTGCGACGGAAAAATAATTTCGCTTAACGCGCTTGACGACCAGGAAAAAGCCGTTCAGGTTTTTCAGGACTGCGACAGATCAGCACTTCCGGTCGTTGACAGTGACGGTCTTCTTCTAGGTATCGTTACATTCGACGATGTTATGGATGTTGCAGAAGAGGAGACCACAGAAGACTTCCATAAATTCGGATCGTTCCAGGAAGCTGTCGTAAATCCTGTCAAAGCGGGAATAACCTACATGTACAGCAAAAGGATTATGTGGCTTTGCATACTTGTGTTCGTAAATGTCTTTTCTGGTGCGGCAATAGCAGGTTTCGAGGATGTAATAAACTCGGCCATCGCACTTGTTTTCTTTCTGCCCCTTCTTATCGACAGCGGAGGCAATGCGGGCTCTCAGTCAGCAACACTGGTCGTAAGATCGTTTGCGACCGGAGATATAGAGTCTAAAGACTGGCTGAAGCTTGCCCTAAGAGAACTCACGGTATCCCTTATGCTCGGTATAAGCATGGCTGCGGCAGTAACTCTCGTAACAATATTCAGAGCTCCGGAAATAACTTTCATTGTAGCCGCGGCTATGGTGTGCACCGTGGTTACAGGAAGCATGGTGGGTCTGCTACTGCCGTTTCTTCTGATCAGATTCAGATTCGACCCCGCAACTGCAAGCGCACCCCTCGTCACATCAATTGCGGATATAACAGGCGTACTGATATACTTCTCTATTGCTTCCTGGTTTCTGGGTATCTAATCTTCGGCCGAAGATGTGTTCAGATCTATCATATCCGTTTTATCGGAGTATTTTGAGTACCTGATCCTGCTGATATTTGTGAATTTTTCGATTTTTCCGCTCATTTCGAGCGCTGCTTTTTCAATGGCAATAACACCATCGAGACATTTCTGACATTCGGGCGACCTTTTCATTATAAGCTCAAGAATTTCAACCTGACCCAGAATTGATGTTGTAAGCTGATTAAGTTCATGGTTCTGACTTACCATAGCGGCGTTGAGAGCTTTAACCTGCTCTGCCTCGATGAGCTTTTCAAACATGATCTTAAGTTTCAGATGAGTTTCGACCCGTGCGATCAGTTCGGAAGCGCTGAAAGGTTTTGTTATGTAGTCCTGCGCTCCAGCCTCCAGACCTCTGACAACAAACTCGTTGCCGGTCTGGCCGGAAAGAAAAAGAACCGGCGTATTGGAAATTTCCGGATCTGATTTAATTTCTCTGCATACAGTAAAACCGTCTTTTTCCGGCATTGAAACATCAAGCAGCACTATATCTGGTCTTTTCTGCCGCACATCCCCCGTCACCTGCCCTGAGTTCTGAACAAGTAATGTCTGAAAGCCTTCGTTTTTCAGCATTGAATCAACTATACGCAGATTTATAAGTTCGTCATCAACTACCATCACCGTAACTTTTTCTTTTTCAATATTCAGCATAAACCGGCCTTATTTTTTTACATACTTAAAAACTATCGGAACACCTGAAAAACCGTATTTTTCCCTGACCTTTTTTTCCAGAAATCTTTTATAATTCTCTTTCAGAAGCTCCGGTTCATTTACAAAAAAGGAAAATACCGGAGGGTCTGAATCTACCTGACTCACATATTTTATTGTGACAAAACGGCCCTTTACAGAAGGCGGATTATATTTCTTTACAATATCGCTGATATAAGTATTCAGTTCTGCAGTGGGTACTCTGAATTTTCTTCTTTCGCTGATATCAACTGCCATGTCGAGCAGTTTAAAAAGCCTCTTTTTTTCTAGAACGGATATAAACTTTATGTCAATATACGGTATCCAGCTCAGACTGTCTCTGATCATTTCCTCGTATTCTTTTGCGGTGTTCGTCTCTTTCTCCTTTACAATGTCCCATTTGTTCACGGCAATTATTATTCCTTTATATTGCCTTTTAGCCTCGATAAGTATGTCTATATCCTGTTTGGTCAGTCCTTCAGCAACATCGATCATAAGTATAACAACATCAGACTTCTCTATTGCTCTCAGAGTCCTTATCAGCGAATAAAATTCAAGATTTTCTTTTACTTTTTTCC
>SLFX01000157.1 GCA_007124045.1 Candidatus Delongbacteria bacterium
GTTCGAAAAAGGCCGCATCCTTTATTTGTCACTAAAGAATGATTACGGTATAAAAGAACCTGAAATAACCGTTTGCTCTCTTAACCCGCATGCCGGGGACGGGGGGCTTTTTGGAGATGAAAATAAAAAAATAATTGAACCGGCTGTCCGAAGGCTAAATGAAGAGATATGCCGCGGATGCGGCCTTTTTACGGGACCGGTTCCCTCGGATACTGCTTTTACTGAATTCTTTTTAAACAGATCCGATGCTCATCTTGTTATGTATCACGATCAGGGTTTAATACCTTTGAAACTTCTCTCTTTCGGAAAAGCAATAAATTTTACTGCCGGACTTCCTATCGTCAGAACCTCTCCCGATCACGGAACCGCCTATGACATAGCCGGAAAAAGTATTGCAGGCACGGAAAGTTTTAAAAACGCTGTTGAAAAGGCTGTTTTCTTTTCAAACAACAGACTGGTCAGGACTATTCATGAACCTTGAACATATCCTCTCTGCAGTTAATCTCATTTACTATTCTTACCTTAATCTTATGATGCCTTATATAATCGTCTTTTATAGTGGAAAGAAACCTGTTCATTTTATGGTGATATTCAAGTTGTGACGAGACTGTTGTCATATTCAGGTCATTATCCAGAGCTATTGTATTCACATTGTATTTGATAACACCGAACTTTGTTGATACAAATACAAAATCAACCTGCTTTTTTTTGATCAGATTATAACCTACACTGACTATCTTGTTATCGAACTGTGAATTTTTACTGTCTTTATTCGCAGGTATATCCTCAAATCCGATAATTCCTTCCTTATGGCAGTAAAGTATGTCTGCGAGATTGGATTTTAATTTCATCGCCAGAGAGTAAGTTTGAGGATTTTTTTCGTAATTTTCTATCTGCTTCAGTATCTGATTTTTGATTATCATATGGTTTATTCTGAGTTTGTGCGGTTCGTAATTGATCTGGGTGTTTACACCTATAATGATATCCTCATGAAATATCGATGCGTCATGTATCATTGCGACATGTATTTCTTTCATTGCTAAAACCTCCGTATATTTGACACAGGAAATGTTAAATAATTATTTGCTAAAACGCAACTATTTTGTTTATTTTTACGCCGTTATAAAACTAAAGGGTGCTTTATGAGATATAAGTTTTTTTTTGCAGCTGTATTCCTGTCCGTATCAATTATTTCATGCGTGAAACAAAATGCTGACAAATCTGAAGATATTAAAATATTCGCACTATCGCCATCTCTTGCAGAAACTGTCTTTTTTCTCGGAAAAGGCGGATACCTGAAAGGTGTGAGTTCATCCTGTGAATTCCCTGAAGGTGTAAAATCCATTCCGGCAGTTGCAAATGTGTCTGATATTAATCTTGAGATGACCCTCCGCATAAATCCGGATATTGTTTTTATTATGCCGTCCCAAACCCATATCGGACTTCAGCTTGACAAACTGAATATCAACTCTGTTACTGTAAGCCAGGAAAGCCTTGATGATATTTTACAATCCTTCAGGATCGTGGGCAGTCATACAGGAGCATCTGAGAGGGCGAATGCGGTATATGATTCCCTGCGTTTTGTCTTAAAATCATATGAAAGCGCCCCGTCCGGTAAAACAGTACTTATCTCAGCAGGCAGAGAATTCGGCTCCTCTGTATCATATATTTATTCTGTCGGCACGAGCGGTTTTCTCAATGACATATTCAACCTGCTGGGTTATGAAAACGCTCTTAACACTTCGATCCCGTACCCCAAAATTGGTGCTGAATCCATCATGACTCTAAATCCTGACATAATAGTAGATCTTGTTCCCGGAAGTGTTTTTCAGGATGAATCCGATTTCCTTAAAGACTGGTCTGCATACAGCGGTATAAAGGCACACAGAAACAACAAAATTTATATTTTTAAGGGAGACCATACTACTATTCCCGGTCCCAGAATATTTGATTTTTTAAAAGAACTCAAAGAAAATGGCTTCTAAAAAAGAACTCTTGTGGTTATACTGATAGTCTTTATAACCTCATCTTTTCCTTTTATTTTTCCGTCACCATTCCTGTCCTGAAATGTATATCTGTAATCAAAGAAAACAGCCACTTCTTCATTCAGATTGTACCCCAGTTCGTACCCCATTATAGTATCGGGAGTTCTCCAGCGTCTGAAATCTTCAACATTGTTCTGCATGTAGTATGCTCTGGCTGCCGCAAGTTTGGGTATCAGCTTCTCGTTTATAGAAAATTCGCCCTTAAGTGACTTTACGGCCTTTACCTCTTCACCACTTCCCGATTGAAGGTCCTGGTAGTCTGCTGAAAAGGTGAAAAATCCCCATGCATTAAAATGCATTCCGACAAAATATCCGCTGAGTGCGGGAATACTCTCAAGCCTGTCCTGTTTGGTTACGAAATCATTTTTTCCCGCGTCATATACTGCCCTTTGAAGCTCATAGGTCGGGTTAAAATAACCGAACAGAAACTCTCCGTCTGTCCTCCTGTACTCAGCTCTGAAAATGAAAGGTCCGGTCTTTATTCTGAAAGCCGGAGCGGAAAATCCGCTTCCGAAACCGTTTATCTTTGCCCACTGGCCGTAAACATCAATGTTCATCAAATCCCCCTTGTAAAGAGGGTATCCTATGTCAAAACCGTAGATCGTGGTCTGTTTTGAATCTTTTGGTATTTGCGGAAGATCTTCTCTTTTCAGGCCGTCAAGAAGACCATAACCAACAGCATCGTCAACGAAAGACGAATTATTGTCTGCCTGATCCAGCCAGTAATCATACTCTGTTACATATCGGGAGTCGTTCGGATATCTGTCTATAACATCCGGGTAGCCGTCGCCGTCACTGTCCCTGAGTCCGTTGTATTCGTTGAAATCCGCCGCAAATGTAGCTCCGACTTCCAGATCGCCCCATACTTTATATGAGCCTCTCATGCCTAGAAGAAGTCCGGGATTGTCAGTAAAAAGCTCCTTGAAATTATTTATAAGAAGCTCACCGCCGTATTTTTCCCCTTCGAACGCCATTTCCATTCCCAGTCTCTTGTAAGCGGGGTATTCGACCATATTCGAGTATCCGTCAACTATTATATTATACCCAAGATATGTATAATCGAGTCCGCCCGCTTTAACATAGAAGGGATCTCTCCTCTTTCTGCCCCATCTGATATAGTATATCTTGTCGATATAGTCCGAAAATTCGTCCCAGTCCTCTTTTCTGATGTTACCCTCTTGGTCTATCAGAAGCTGTATGTCAACACCTATACCGAGTTTTCCTATCGGAATATCCAGGCGCATGCCGATCTGTTGATAGTTCTTTCCGTCTATGGTCACTCCTCCGATAACGGCAGTTCCGTTATACATTGATTCTTCACCGCCGGTCTGTAATACATTCGGGTTCTCTTCCGACTGAACTTCCTCGTCCTGACCATAAAAAGCCAGTGCCAGAATTAGTAAAACCATACAGAATGCTTTTTTCATAAATCCTCCTGTTAATTCAATTTGTATGTTGGCAATTCTATTGTGAATTTACTGCCTTTTCCCGGCTCACTCTCAACAGATATCCTGCCGTTATTGAGATCGAGAAATTCTTTTACCAGGATCAGACCAAGTCCTGTTCCTTTTTCATCCCCTGTACCGGGAGTGCTAAAGGTCTGAGACACATCGAAAAGCTTTTTTAAATTCTCCGGTTCGATGCCCGTTCCGTCATCTTCAACAGAAAACCTGACCGTTTTTGAAGAGCATTTCGTAGCGATCTTAATCTCTCCGCCGCTGAAAGTGAATTTGATGGCATTCGCTATTAAATTTCTGATTATTGTATCAGTCATATTCTTATCTGCATCTACAAAGCAGTTTTTGCAGAAATCTGCAGAAATTTTTATATCCTTGGAGTTTATGTTGTTACCAAGCAGTTCAAGGTTGTATTCCGTAACCTCTTTAAGATCAACTCTCTCGGGCAGGTATTCAATTTCCCCGTGCTGCGTTTTTACCCATTCAAAAAGGTTGTCCATAAGCTTAATCAGTCTTTCTGAAGAAGAATGTATCATTTCAATGTAGCTTTTTCGTTTTTTGCTGTCCAGTTTTTCATAGAATTTGATCAGAAAAGCTGCGGTCGAATGCATTGCAGTGAAAGGATTAAGAAGGTCGTGGTGTATAATTCTGAAAAATCTGTCTTTCTTTGAATTGAGCAAAGCAAGTTCTTCTGACTTTATTTTATATATCTCGGTCTCTCTTTCTTTTTTTTCAGATTCGTATTTTATCTGCATTTCAAGGATTTTTTCGTGAGACTGATCAGAGTGGATCTTTTCGTTAAGGGCGGCGAACTTTTTATGGTATTGCAATGCCTTTTTATAGTTCTTCTCTCCCTCATAACTCAGGGCAATGATCTCGTAAAAATGTAGAAGGTGGTTATTTGAATGTATCTTTTTGGAAATTTTTTCACCCTCAAATGCTTTTTTTAGAGCATTTTGGTAGTTTTTTTGGGACAAATAATGGTTAGATATGTTGCTCAGAGCTGTCGCCATGCCTTTATCATACGATGCATTTGCGCTTTCTTTGTATGATCTTTTAAAAAAACTGAGCGATTTATCCAAATCTTTTTTAGATTTCCACACAAGCCCTATATTGCTCAGCTCTCTGCATAAAGCATATTTGTTATCAATATCTTTGTCGATCTTAAGTGCCTTTTTGAAAAACCTGAGGGCTTTATCCGGATCTTTCATGCTGTGATACACAAGCCCTATATTATTGTAAGATGTTGATATTGAGGCCATGTCGTCATACTTCAGTTTTATTTCCAAAGATTTTTCGTAGTACTCCAGTGCTTTCCGGTATTTTCTAAGTCTGTAAAGTATTATACCTATATTGTTCAACCCGAAAGCAACGCTTCTTTCATCCTTCATGTCTTCGGCCGCGTCGATAGATTTTAAAAAATATTTCTGTGCTTTTTTATAATCGCAAATATTGAAGCTGACACTCCCCAGTATGTTAAGAGCTCCATAGATCCCCTTTACATATTCAATTTCCTGGGACCGTCTGTATATATCGTTGGCGTTATGGATAAGCATTTTAACATTTTTCTTGCTGAAATCTCTCTGAAGTAAATCTTTCAGGCTTTGTATTTCGGTATCTATTATTTTCTCTTTTTGTTTCATACCCTACCTCCCTAATGTCCATTCTTTCAACTGCAATATACAAAATCCTTTAAAATAAAACAAGCGCAGTTATTTTATAAACATATTTTTATGTTTGACATTTCTGATATGCGTTCTTACATTTGTGCTTATTCTGTGGAGATTCGATGATAGAGAATATAGTCAGAGCGCTTATCCTGAGAGAAGAAAGGAACGAGATACTGCTTGCCCGTCAAAAAGGCAAAGATTACACATTTTTGCCCGGAGGGCATATCGAATTCGGGGAAACAGCAAGAGAAGCTTTAGACAGAGAAATGCTGGAGGAAACAGGTTCGGAAGGAAGAATCGGATCTCATCTGTGGACTGTCGAGAATTTATTTACTGACGCAGATCATAAGCCCTGTCACGAGATAGCCCTTTATTTCACATATACTTTTTATAAAAGATTTTACTCATCAGATGTAATATCTGTTGAGGATCATCTGGAATTTGTGTGGGTTCATATTGATGACCTCGGGCATTACGATTTAAAACCTGATATTCTTCCGGAACTTATCAGAAATTTTGCGACAGGGAATCAAAGTATCGCTTTTATAACGGAAACGGAGTATTGAGACATTGAAAAAAGGTTCCTTTCCCAAAGGTCATAAGGATCTAACCTCGGGAAATATCTGGAAAAATCTTATCCTTCTTTCTTTTCCGATAATGCTTTCCAATCTGCTTCAGACCTTTTATAACCTTACCGACACTTTCTGGCTGGGAAAACTTGAAGGGGGAAGAGATGCAGTGGCGGTAGTGGGAATGGCATTTCCGCTTGTTTTTTTTCTTTCCTCCTTCGGAATAGGTTTTACTATTGCCGGCACATCCCTGACGGCACAGTATAAGGGAGCCGGAAGAATTAGTGAGATCAAAAAGATCTTCGCTCAATACATATTTATACTGATCATTTCAGCTTTCATATTTTTGTTTCTTTCTTTTACAGTGACTGACACAGTTCTGACTATGATAAACACGCCTGATCACATATTTGACGACTCCTCCTTATACCTTTCCTATATAATACCGAGCATGATATTTTTATTCATCACGATGCTCTACCAGAGTTTTGCTCACGGTTTTGGAGATACTTTGTCCCCTATGAAGATCCAGTTAGTTGCAGTCAGTATAAATATTGTGCTTGACCCCATACTGATATTCGGTATTGACGGTTTTGTTCCGGCGATGGGAATCCGGGGAGCCGCAATTGCAACTGTATTCGCCAAATTTATTTCCGCCGTTCTCGCGATATTTTTTATTTTCCGGAAACTGCATATAGTAGTGCCAAAACTAAAAGAGATCAAACCTGACCTGATGATCCTTAAAAGAATAATGAAGATAAGCCTGCCTTCTTCTTTGGGAATGTCAATGACCAGTTTCGGGTTTGTTTTTCTTCAGGGGTTTGTCAACTCCTATGGAACCGTAGTCATGAGCGCACACACCATCGGCAACAGGTTGACAAGTCTTTTTATGATGCCTGCAATGGGACTGAGCAACGCGCTTGCCTCGATCGTAGGTCAGTGTCTTGGGGCAAAAAAAATAGAAAGAGCAAAAGAAAGTATAAAAATCACATTCTATACGGTGATCGGATTTCTTGCGCCGATCAATATACTGATCTATTTTTATGGCGAATATCTGACCAGATTTTTTGTAAACGATCCTGAGGTTATAACTATAGGTGTCAGCATGTTCAGAATACTGAGCGTCGCTTCATTCTCATTCAGTATTATTCATATTTTCATGGGAGTATTCAACGGATCCGGTTTTACAAAATACAACATGGTATTCAATTCCTCAAGGCTGTGGCTTTTCAGGATACCTCTTGTTTTCCTCATGTCCGGCCGGCTGACCGACTTCGCCTTTTTCGCATCTCTTACAATATTACATCCGTTTTACGAGATCATGGCACATCCTCTCCGGGATAAACCTTACGAGGCTTTGTGGTGGTCAATGCTTATAAGTAATTTTATAACTTTTGCATGGGCTTACGCATTATATCTGAAAGGCAAATGGACTAAGGGGACGATCCATCATCCCGTCGATGTAATGAAAGAAACCTAGTATCTGATAAGTATAAAAATAAAAACAGAGATGCTGATAACAAGAGATGCCGTAGAAAGTATCAGGCTTATTGCGGTATCTTTTGACAAACCGTCTCCGGAAAATGACATAAGTTTAAAATATGCACTGCTTGTGAGAAAAACCTGCTGATCATTAGCTTCTTTAAGCTCTTCTTTTGAGAGTATAACAGTTTCAGAATGCTTTTTCTTTAAAGCGGGTATCTTCTCAGAATGAAAATTATCGTAGAACCAGTTATTGAAATACACTTCGAAATCACCTTTCGGAGCCTTGTTGCCGAGATGCTTTATTGCTTCCCGATAGGTAATTCCCCTGCTTAAGTTCTCCGCTCCGTACTTCAAAACATCCACATAGATGTTCGATATGCTCATACCCGTCCTCCTCCCTTTTCTTTACCGTTATTTGTAAAGGCAGATATACGATGAGTCTTTTTCGACCTTTACTTTAAATTTCTCATTCGCTTCAATAATCATAGTCTCATTCGGACCGAAAGATTTCCAGTCATCTTCGCCGGGAAGAAGAACTGTAAGTTTGCCGCTGGTGACGGTCAGAAATTCTTTTGATGAAGTTCCGAACTCGTAATCACCTTTTGCCATAACTCCGACAGTTGCCGGGCATTCTCCGGTCTCGAAAGCTATTGACTTGACTTTTCCGTCAAAATACTCATTTACCTTAAACATTTTAACCTCCGCTCATTAAATGGATCACGCTTACATCTGCACCTTCAGGCACATTAAAAGTTTCCCAGTTTTCTTTTTTAACGATACTTCCGTTAACTTTTATCACCAGCATTCTGAAAGTATAGTTCATGACGGTCAGGACATCCCTGACCGTCATTCCCTCATTCCATTCAACCGTATTTCCGTTAACGGTTATAGTGTTCATATTACTGATGTTTTGAAAGTACTTCTATAACTTCAGGAAGGTCCATTCCGATCTCTTTCATATATTCGATCTTCGGAACACCGTTCTTTGTCCATCCTCTTCTGTGATAAACTGTATCAAGCAGCTGTTCGTAACGGTCTTCCCTGTATTTTCTGGTTATTGCGATCTTTTCCTCAACGGATTTACCCGCAGGATCAACACCGATATCCTCTTTCATCTTTTTATCGTAGAAGTCTTCCATGCTTTTATACTCTTCGGCAGTTACGGGACCTGCGGCTCTGTAAGGCTGAGCGTCATGCTCTCTCAAACCGTAACCCCTCCTTATGTTAAAAGTCTTCTGAAAGTTATAAACTCTTTCAGACTGACGGATAAGTTCGTGCTTGTCTATATTACTTCCTGTTACCGCGTTGAATATGGTAACATAGTTGTCAAGATGCTCGGGTACTTTTGCCGGTTCGTCAGTTTCCGCATTGCCCTCAGGCTCAACATCGTTCCACGGAAGCTTGCAGAGTCCGTTAAGTCCGAACCATGTTCTGAACATAGGGAAATAGTGTAGGGCTTCAGCCTTGTCTTCGAAAGACGGTATCTGGTTGTTAACCATGTCCATAAAGATCAGCCATGCCTCGTCGTGCTGAGGACCCTTGTTTGTCATTGCGTACCCGCCCTGCTGAGCAAGTGATTCTTTCGAAACATACTGAGAATACTCAAGACCCTTGTTCTCCATTCCGATGTCGTTCATGAAATTCATATCCGCGCCGTAGTTCTCAGCAAAGTACTTTTTCATTCCGCGTACGCCGAGTCCGACTATTTTTCCGAAACCTTCGCCTCTGGCCATCTGGTGGATCAGTTCAAATGCAGCATCAATGTTTCCGAACTTAAGATCGATCCCGCCTGTATGTTCTTTTGTGATGAGCCCGTTCTCGTAGCACTCCATTGCGAAAGCCATCATGGTGCCGTAAGATATCGTGTCTATTCCGTAAGTGTCACAGTAAAAGTTAAGCTCGATGATCGCGTCGGGATCGAAGATGCCCATGTTCGAACCTACTCCGGCGGCCGTCTCGTATTCCGGCCCGTCAACTGTAACTTTCTGTCCTTTGTAAGGTCCGGTTTTAAGTTCGAAGTTGTCAACGCCTTTGCAGCAGTTCATTGTACATCCTATCCAGCAGCCGTCGTTCATGCCCTGTGTAAATTTGCTGTTCCACACTCTTGAATGAATATTGTCCGCATCCTTGTGTGAACCGTACTTGAAGTTATGTGTCGGAAGAAGGTTGTAATCGTTCATGATATCAACAAGATGTGCGGTGCCTTCCTGCTTCATTCTGCACTGACTTGCATCAAGTTCCTTCATTTCTTTTGCAAAACGGGCCCCCCTTTCTCTTATCGGCTCCATATCGGCAACATGATTCGGGTCCTGTGTTATTCCTGCAACTTTAGCAACGATCGCTTTGATCTTTTTGTCTCTTAATATCGTTCCGATCCCGCCTCTTCCTGCCTGCTTTAATCTACAGAGCTTTCTCTTTATGTCATACCAGCTGAAGTTAAGCATACCTATCATTGTGTTTTCAGCGGCGTGCCCCGCAGAAACTACAGAAACATTCTTCATGTCTCTGGGATCCGAACTTTCGGCATACATTTCGGTAAGCTGTTCAGCGAGAATATGGCTGTCTATCGCTTCAGCGGGAGCCTCTTCAATGGAAATCTTATTGTTGATGCCGTCTATCACGATCACAACATCGTTCTTTGCCTTACCCTGAATTTCAAGAGCGTCAAATCCTGAAAATTTGAGGAACGGGCCGAAGTATCCGCCGACATTACTGTCTATTACTATGTCTGTCATCGGTGAGATGGAAACCACGAGAGATTTTCCCGCTCCCGCATACTGAGTTATACCTGCGATCGGGCCTGGGCAGATTATTATCTCGTTCTCGTTGTCATTCCACTTTGTTTCAGGTTTCGTCGCATCCCATAACAACTTGAGTCCGTAGCCTTTTCCTCCGATGAATTTCTTTTTAACTTCTTCTGAGACGGTTTTTTCCTTAACCGTGTTATCGTCAAGATTTATGTACAGCACTCTGTCGGAGTATCCTCTGTACAGTTCTTTTGGCTCGTAGCTCATTTCTTTAAGCAGTTTGTGCTTCTCTTTCAGTTCTTTTACGCTCATTACAGCTCTCCTTTATTTATTTTTAACTGTTGAATTTTATAGTTTGTCTTAACCCTCACGGAATGATAAGATAAACAAAGAATCCTGTTAATTCAAGTAATAATATTAGCGTGAATTTTACAACAAAGATGCTTTTGAGAAGAACAAATCTCTTTACATTTCGATACTCTTTCATTAAATTTAACAGCGTGTATTAAAACCACACAGGAGGTGTCAGCATGCGTTACAGACATAACATGATCATAATTTTACTTTTTTATGTATGTGCATTCCCGTCAATGATCGTTATTACCGGATTTAAAGACAATGATCCCCGCACAGAATTTATAACAGGTGCTCTGGAAAGGTACATCAGGATAAACCTCGAAGAATCCGGAGTCAGTATTATTGATGACAGAGTTGAAGAACTCGATCTCAGTATTCTGAGGCACCGTAATTTTTTTCTGGCATCAAGAGAGTTTCTTGAAAGGTTCCAGAACCACGATGTTGGACATACTCTTACCGGAAAGCTGACTTTCAGGGGAAGAAATATACTCCTTGAAATCGAGCTTTATTCTTCTGAAAAACGCAGGCTTGTCATTAAAAATGAATTCAGGGGGACGAATCAGAATCTGCTTGCTTTCTTCCATCATGTAACGAGAGAAATTCTGAGATCGATGGAGGTCGAACACTCTGTGAGAAATGTCTTCCCGGTAAACGATGAAGAGCTCTTCTTCAGTTACATACGGTACTCTAACGAACTCGATATACTTTTTCAGTCAGATCAGCCTGAAAGGTATTACTCTCTTCTCGACGAACTGAAATCACTTAAAGACAGATTTGAGGAGTTTCCTGCATTTGCGGAGCTTTATGAAGAGCTTCTTGAAATGAAAGAAGATTATGAAAAAACCGGTCCGTTCTTTCTGCCTCTGGTTTATATCACGGATCAGGGCGGATCAAGAGACAATGATGTTCAAAGTTTTGCAAGAAATCTTATTTCAGAAGGCTATCTGTTCTTTTACAGAGAAACTATACAGATACCGGTTGAGAACCGGCCCGAGACTGTGGATGTAAGAACAGATTTCGACATAAGGCTTAAAAGATCATCCTACAACAGCCTTATGGAAGAAATAAGGCGCAGAAACGGCAATCTTCGTTTTGCCAATATGGGAAGATATTATTTTAGCCAGAATGACAGGGAAAGTACGATTTTCAGGAATTTCCTTCTGAATCAGACTGCCGTTTTAAGACTTGTGGATGATGACGGAAATATAATAGCCGAATCAGAATCAGGCATAAGCCGGAGGCAGTACAACAGCGGGGCTTTCAGGAATGCGGACGAACTGCCCATGCCGCTAACACCCAGAAATCCTTCATATCCCGCCTTCGGCATTAAAAGCTCCTCCAGGGTGAGTTTCCATTTCAAAGGCCTGAGCACTGAAGATATCTCTAAGGCAAAAACTGCCGAGGTCATGATTAAATTTGATTAAAAATTATGTTTTTTAAACTGATAAAATATCTGCTGTTTATCTTCATACTTCTTATTTCATCATGCGGTGAAGATGTTGATCTTCTCATAGAAAAGGGCGAATACGACAGTGCTATCATAATACTTAAGGAAGAACTCACAAAAGACTACGGCAACACACAGCTTAGAAATAAGATCACCCGGCTTTATTTTACCAATGCGAGAAAAAATATCAGAGAAAACAACCTTTCGGAGGCGGAAAGAAATGTTGAAAGGGGGATTATATATTCTGATGAAAACAACCCCGAAATAAGCGAGGAGTACGCAGATATCCTTGTTCTTCTGGGATCCCGCCTTATAGCGACAGGAGATAATAGCGGAACTGTTGAACTCAGGAGAAGATATGAGAAAGGCATTTCGCTCATTGAAAAATCTGTCCCTCTCACCGAAAACAATAAAAAAGCCCTTGCCATACTGGATGCGATAAAAAGCGATGAAGCCCGGGTGTATCTGGATCAGGCCGAAAGCTATTATAATCTCTGGACCAATGATACAAGGAATTATTCCCTTTTGATCGAAAGCAAAAAAAATCTTCAACTTTCCGGCGAGATAATGAAGCTTCCGGGTGCCCGGGACCTTGAGAATAAAATACTTGAGGCGTTTCTTAAGCAGAATATCCGCTCAAATCCTCACGATATCAGAGTTACCGGTATTTTTTATAACCACGACAACGGCTTTTTGGCTATTAGAATCCGTTTCCATAATAACTCCCCCAGGAATACCGTTGTTTCTCCCGGCCATTTTACTCTGTATGACATAGAGGGCAAAAGCTATAATTTCGATCCTGCGGCGGCAAGACGGGGCAATTACAGGGGAGTTTTGGAAAGTTTCATGGTAAACCCGTCCAGATTCGTATCGGGTCTTCTTGTTTTTAACATTGGTTCCCGCACAGCACCTGTCATTTCGAATATCGGCTGGACTGACGGGATAGGAAACAGTGCAGAGAAAGCATTTCCGGGAATTTCTGTAACGGAGATAGATTTCGAATGATAGCAGGGATCGGAACAGACATAATTGAAGTGAGCAGGGTAAAAAAAAGCATCGAGACAATTGACGGCTTTAAAGAAAAGATATTTTCTGAAAATGAGATAACCTACTGCGAGTCCAAAAGGAATAAATTTGAACACTATGCGGCAAGATTCGCTGCGAAAGAAGCATATTTTAAGGCTATAGGGACAGGATGGAGACACGGACTTGCCTTTAAAGAAATAGAGATAGCTCACGATTCGCTGGGAAAGCCAATAATAATCCTCAGCGGGAACGCCAAAGATCATGCAAAACGGACCGGATATACAAACAGACAGATATCTCTGTCGCATATTAAAGAGACTGCTGTGGCGGTCGTAATACTTGAAATTTAAAACATTCGGAGTAAAAGAAATGCTTGAAGAATTAAAGGACGATCTAAAAGAGATAAATTCAAAATTCGATCATATCAGGGGGCATCTTTGATCTGGCTAAATTCGGAGATGAGATAGAAAAACTTGAAGAACTTACGACTAAAGAAGGATTTTTCAGCGATCAGGAGAAAGCGCAGTCGGTATTTAACGAAATAAAAAGAAAAAGGTACTGGATAGAGGCTGTGGCCGAGGCATCTGGGCTGAAGACCGATATTGAAGATCTTTTCGATATGCTTTCCGAAGATGAGGAAAACTCTAAAGATATTGCAAGAGAGATAAAATCGTCTTTTGAAAAGTACAGAGATATCGTCGAAGAGCTTGAACTGAGAGGAATGCTTTCCGCTCCGGAAGATAAAAAGGACTGCCTGTTCACGATACATGCGGGTTCTGGCGGAACCGAGGCTTCGGACTGGGCGACCATGCTTCTAAGGATGTATTCGCGGTTCTTCGACACTATGGGCTTTAAATGGGAAGAGGTGGACATGATCCCCGGCGATACGGTCGGCATCAAGTCGGTAACGATCGAGGTCAAGGGCGAATACGCTTACGGGTTCCTAAAGTCCGAGATCGGGGTACACAGGCTCATCAGGATATCGCCGTTCGACGCGGCGAGCAAGAGGCACACCTCGTTCGCCTCGGTCTATGTGCTGCCCGAAGCTGACGATATAGAGATCACCATTGATCCGTCCGACCTGAGGATAGACACATACAGGAGCTCCGGCGCGGGCGGGCAGCATGTGAACAAGACCGACTCGGCTGTCAGGATCACGCACATCCCGACAGGGGTGGTCGCGCAGTCCCAGAACCAGAGGTCGCAGACCTTCAACAAGGAAACCGCGATGAAGCTGCTCAAAGCGAAGCTTTATCAGAAGAGGCTGGATGAGGAGAAGGCCATACTCGAACAGAAAGAGGGCGAGAAAAAGGAGATCTCATGGGGAAGCCAGATCAGGACATATACTTTCCAGCCCTACAACCTCGTCAAAGACCACAGAACGGGTATCGAAACCGGTAATACAGCAGCTGTCATGGACGGTGACCTGATAAGGTTCGTCAGAGGCTATTTGATCAAATACGGTAAATTTGAATAATAACAAAAAGGAAAAACAATGATAGGCGAAACATTTGAAGGCATCATCACTTCGGTATCGGCCGGAATGAACACTAAAAAAGTTGACGGCGTCAAGGTCAAACAGGGCGTATATAAGCTCAAGCTTGAATCTAACGATATAGATTATGAATCTGTAACCAAGTTCAATTCCTCAATAAGCTCTATACTCTTAAATATCCAGCCTATGCCGTTCAAGTCGGTAAATTTCGGTGATCAGACGGTGATGAACCTGGATCTTTACCTGTGGGGCGTCGAAGAAGAGGACGAAGGCAACAGGGGAAGCTATAAAGACCTCGAACTTGAGCCCGACGCATATTTTAAAAAGGTCAAAATAAAAAATCTGACAGTGATAAATAAGGTCAATATCCCCCACTATGTGTTCTCTCTCGAAATACCTATGGAATCTGATGCGAAATTTCTGTTCTCGCACTTAAAGTCAACGGTGAACTTCAAATTCGGAAAAGATTAAAAAATGCCCGGGGTCAAATGCGGACTGTGCGCTCATGCGTGCCTCTTAAGTGACGGAAAGACCGGCATCTGCGGGGTGAATAAAAACACCGGCGGAAGAATAGAATGCACCGTTTACGGCAGGCCCGTCGCAAAGAACATTGACCCTGTCGAAAAAAAACCGCTGAGAAGATTTATGAGCGGAACTTACACCTATTCGATTGGCACTTTCGGATGCAATTTCAAATGCGAATGGTGCCAGAATTATCATATCAGTCAGGCTAAATCTGAAAAAGTTGAGATGCTGCCCTTCGTTTCGCCTGAAGAGATCGTCCTTTCCGCAATAAGATCGAACTGCCTTTCTATATCATGCACCTACAACGAACCGACCGTTTTTTATCCTTATGCAAAAGATATAGGCATGATCGCGAAAGAAAAAGGACTCAAAAATATTTTCGTGAGCAACGGATATCAGTCGGATGAGGTAATTCATGAAATGACGGGCTGGGTGAATGCGATAAATGTCGATCTGAAATGCTTCGACAGATCCAATCATAAAAAATTTACCGGCGCAGATCTCGATGTAGTGCTCAAAAACCTCAAAATACTGGCTGATTCAGATGTTCATCTCGAAATAACGACACTTATCATTCCGGGAATAAATGATTCAGATGAAGAAATAGAAGCGATCGCTGAATTTATATCTAACGAACTCGGGAAAAATGTCCCCTGGCATGTTTCAGCATTCCATCCCGATTATAAAATGACTGACAGGAACCAAACGCCCGCGGAGAGAGTTTACACGGCTGTCGAAACCGGAAAAAAGGCCGGCCTAGAGTTTGTTTATGCGGGAAATATATGGTAGAAAGAATTAAAAATAATAAATCGCTGATAATAACCGTTAAAGTGCTGATATCTATAACTATCGCATGGGCTGTTATTTACAACATTGACAAAGTTGAGCTCAGATTTATCGTTCAGAACGCGGATATTAAATACATCTTCTATGCACTGCTACTCCTCCCGCTCAACCTCTATCTACAGTTCCTCAAGTGGAGGTACGCGGCTCAGAAAGCTGTCGGTCAAAAAATAGCGGACAAACCGCTCTGGGTGTCGGTTTTCGCGGGGATCGCGCTCGGCTTCGTCACTCCGGGAAGGGTCGGCGAACTTGGAAAACTTTTCGCTCTTGGAAAGCAGGACAAATTGAAGCTTTTGAGCATGACAATGATCGAAAAGATCTATGACGCCTTCCCGGTAATAATATTCGGAGCGTTCTCGCTGCCCTTCATACCGGAGCTTTTTTTTACAGGCTCTGCGCTCATGCGCGCCAACCTCATGTTCTTCGCTCTTGTTGTAGCACTCGTCTGCTATTTCGTAGCAGTGCATCCGGGACTTTTCAGGACTCTCGTAAAGTATATCAGGCTCAATTTTTTCAAAAAAAGCTCCCGCTTCGAACGCTTTTCGGCCGGTCTTGACGGCCTGAAGAACAGAACCGCGCGGGTACTTCTCCTCCTCTCGACACTGCTCTTTTTTGTCTATACCGCGCAATTTGTGCTCCTCATCAATTCATTCGGGCAGATCGCCCCCATGCACGCCTTCGCCGGAGTCTGGATATCGGTCATGCTCAAGACCTTCCTGCCCGTCAGCCTCGGCGACATCGGCGTCAGAGAAGGCACCGCGGCCTATGTGTTCAGCCTGCTCGGCTTTCCGGTCCCCGCAGCAGTATCGGCCGCATTCCTGCTTTTCGCCATCAACATTCTAATACCATCCATCGGCGTTCTCTTCATGTTCCCTTTCACGCTGAAAAGGAAGGAGAGCGAAGTAAACTCTTGACAATACACTAAAAAATCGCTATATTTGTCGTATATATCCGACATTATAATTAAATAACGGCATTAATGATGGATAAAAGCGACAAATGGAAAACAATGAGCGATGCGGCGATCCTAAAAGAGATCGGGGCTTATGTTAAGCATCACAGGCTCGAAGCGAATTTGACCCAGCAAAAACTGGCTGAAAACGCAGGAATAAACAGAACTACACTCAACGAGTTCGAAAAAGGGCGGCGGTCCAACACACTTACACTAATTCAGATACTCAGAGCACTGGGAAAACTTGAAATACTCGATATATTTGAAATAAAGCACCAGATAAGCCCTTTAAAACTTGCCGAAATGGAACTTTCAAAAAGGCAGAGAGCTTCAAATAAGAAAAGACCGAAGAATAATCCCGGATCGGAGTGGTAATGATAACTTCTGCATTGGTAAAAATCTGGAACAGAACAGCAGGCGCGGTATCATGGAACAGCGAAACCGGCATTGCAGCATTTGAATTCGATCCGTCTTTTTTAAGATCGGGATTGGATATCGCACCCTTCAAGATGCCGGCCGGAGAAGCTTTGGACAGAATATACGCTTTCCCCGAACTCAGAAGCAGTCAGACATTTAAGGGTTTACCCGGACTTTTATCAGACATCTTGCCAGACAAATTCGGAAACACTCTTATAAATGAATGGCTTGCCAGACATGGCCGTGCGCCTGACAGTTTGAATCCGGTAGAACTACTATGCTTCATCGGAACCCGGGGCATGGGCGCGATCGAGATCGAACCTGCTGTTCCGAAGCCGGACAAAAGAACAACATCGCTTGAGATCAGCAGCCTTGTTGAAGCAGCGGAAAGGATTTTATCCGGCAGACAGGATTTTAAAACCAGCCTTACGCAAAAAAACGAAAAAGCGATGGTTGACATACTCAAGATCGGAAGCTCGGCAGGTGGAGCGAGAGCAAAAGCCGTGATCGCTTTTAACGAAAAGACAGGCGAGGTGCGCAGCGGACAAACCGCAGCTCCAAAAGATTTTACCCACTGGCTCATAAAATTCGACGGCGTGACCGATAAGCAGTTCGGGGCGTCTTCCGGCTATGGAAAAGTCGAAATGGCATATCATTTGATGGCTGTTGACTGCGGTATAGAGATGACCGAATGCCGTATCTATGACGAGAACGGAAGATCTCACTTCATGACCAGAAGGTTCGACAGGCCGGCCGGAAACAAAAAACTTCATGTTCAGACTTTCTGCGGAATGAGACATTTTGATTTTAATGATATCACAAGCTACAGCTACGAACAGCTTTTTGAGACAATGAGATTTCTCGGACTGCCCTATCCTCAGGCGGAACAGCTTTACAGAAGAATGGTCTTTAATGTCATAATGAAAAACTGCGACGATCATACCAAAAATTTCGCTTTCATCATGGATAATACCGGAAAATGGAGCCTCTCACCAGCCTACGACATCTGCCACGCATACCGTCCCGGAAGCGAATGGGTCAGCAGACATGCTTTGAGCATAAACGGAAAAAGAGACAACATTACAAAAAACGATCTCTTGCAGGTTGCCGACACCATGAATATAAAAAAGGCCACAGACATCATTTCGCAAATATCTTCAGTCGCGAAAAAATGGAACGATTACGCGCTAAACACCGGAGTCGAAAAAAAGCTCGCTGATTCGATTGAGAAGACGCTTTTGATCTATTCTCCGTAATTACTCTTGACAAAGCATAATTCATGCGGCATATTTCTTTCGCATATGTAAGTTATGTCCATATATAAGAAAAAAAGGTGAGGTTTGGTATGAAAAGAATAGTATGTTTTCTATTAACGATCGGCATTTCACTTTTCGGATATGTGACTGTGATAAGTCCGAATGGCGGAGAAGCATTTGAAAGGGGAAGCAAAACGGTAATATCATGGGATGATAATATTGCTGAAGATGTAAAGATCGAATTATACAAAAACGACCTGTACTATTCCACGATCGTTGATACAACTGAAAGCAACGGTTCGTATGAATGGGCTATTCCCGTTGATTTATTCGGGTTATTTAAAATTAAGATTAGTTCAGTGATATGGAGTGACACATACGGCATCAGCCAGAATACATTCGAGATCAAGAAAGGCAGCATTAATATACTGTCTCCTCAGAGCGGAGATGTTTTACAAATGTTTGAAGAAAAACCGATAGGATGGACAAATGATTTTCCTGAGGATGTTAAGATCAGTTTAATTAAAAATACCAAAACCATAACTGAACTGAGCTCGAAATCAAACGGTTTGAGGAATTGGAATTTCTACACGAATGACTTAACTGCCGGCAACGATTACCGGCTTAGAATCGAATCAAAGCTCTTTGACGATGTTTATGCAGAAACAGGTAATTTTTCGATCAAAGGCACAAATAATGTATATGGTAGTGTGAGCGGTACTTGGACAGAGGAGAGCTCTCCGTATATTTTAACCGACAGTACTTTTGTTGAGAACACAGTTAGCCTTGTGGTAACCCCTAATGTCACTATCAGGGGTTCGAAACCCCGTATAAATTTTAATGTTCTTGGAACAATCGAAGCCCTTGGAGCTTATGACAGTATGATCGAATTTGATGGAATATCATTAAGCTTTCATAACAGCGTTAGTGCTGACACTTCAAAGATAAAGTTTGCACATTTCACCCAAAATAATAATCAGGGCCTGTTCGATGGCTATAAAGTTTTTGGGGGAACAGGGAATGAATTTTCTTCTTCAGTTAAACAAGTAACTGACGGCGGTTTTATATTTACCGGATATACAACTTCATCAGGAGCAGGAAATAAAGATGTCTGGCTTGTCAAAACTGATTCTCATGGCAATCTGGAATGGAGTAAAACTTTTGGAGGCCTTGATGACGATGCCGGCAAATCTGTTGCTGAAACAAAAGACGGTGGTTTTATAATAACCGGATATACAAGATCATTCGGAGCCGGCCTAAGAGATCTATGGCTGATAAAAACCGATGCCTTTGGAAATCACGAATGGGATCGTACTTTCGGCGGTTCAGATAATGATGGCGGAGAATCGGTAAAACAGACATTCGATTCCGGCTTCATAATAGCCGGATATACAAAGTCATTCGGAGCCGGCTCAAGTGACCTATGGCTGATAAAAACCGATGCCTTTGGAAATCACGAATGGGATTATACTTTCGGTGGTACGAAAGATGATATAGGGTACGATGTTGAAATAACTCCTGAAGGTGCATACGTTATTACAGGTAGCACAAAATCTTTCAGCGCCAACCACAGGGATGTATGGGTTGTTAAAACAAGCTCTGATGGAATAGAGGAATGGAGCAGGACTTATGGTGATTCTTACGAAAACTTCGGTTATTCAATCCAACAAACAAAAGACGGTGGTTTTATTATAGGAGGAACTGCTGATCCTGGAGTGCCCGAGCCTCTTTTATTGAAAATATCAGATAGTGGAAGTCTATTATGGTTAAAAAAATTCCCTTGTGGATACGGTCACGGTCACCGTGCTTGCGAAGCGGCGGACGGCGGATATCTTCTGGTCGGACAGAATCAGGCTACCATGTTTTTGGCGAAAACTGATGTTGACGGGGAGGTATTATGGGAAAAATCCATAAAGGAAACGGCGCATAACTATATCGGATTTTCTTTAGAGAGAACTTATGACGGAGGCTTTATAGTTGTAGGAACTAAAGATACTTACGATGTATTCTTAGTTAAAACCGATCCCGATGGCAATACTTCAGACACAACACAAACTATTTCTATAAACGACAATTCGAAAGCTGTGATCCAAAATTGCATTATAAACAATATAAATAATTACGGTATAACAGTAAACAACGCATCGCCGGTAATTTCAAATAACCTGATAATTCAAAACAAAGGCGGGATAAAATTCGAGGGTGTCAGAAATTTTGTGTAAATGGCATTTTCCTTCATTTGACATAACCTGCCATCCTCTCAGGAAACATAATGTTTAACTGAGCGAAAATCAAGCCCCAGTTTTTTATAGCCGCTGA
>SLFX01000070.1 GCA_007124045.1 Candidatus Delongbacteria bacterium
CTGTAATGGTCAAGGACCGTAACAACTTTGCACTCTTCGAAAAACTTGTCGTTATACCTTGAATACCTTTCATGATTACCGGTAATAAAATATGCGGGTGCTGTCAGATACGAAAGACCTTTGACATCCTTTGGCTCAAGGTTAGGGTCATCAAGCAGATCGCCTGTGATAAAAACAGCATCAGGATCAAGTTTGTTTACTTCTGAAACCACCCTGTCAAGATAATCTAATGATTCAGTTCCCAGATGAACATCCGAGATAAGCGCGAATCTGTAGGATCCTGAAATTTTATCAGAAGTGAGACTGACAGTCGGGATCAATATCCTGTGAGCGTTGTAATATCCGTAAACAAAGAAGGAAAAAATTAAAGAAACGAGCAGGATCAGATTAAGTTTTGGCGAAAGCGGATATGCAAAATTAGCCAGTTTCAGAATTATTGCGAACATAAGTGCCCACATGATGATAACGCCGAGATAAAAGGCAAGGGTCCATAAAAAATGTATGTTAAAACCTCTGCCAATAAACATGAACAGGTAGAAAAGAAACAGAACGGACAGTGAGTATAAGAGTCCCGATCTGAGAACGAACTTTTTCTCGAACAAAAAATACAGCATTATGACAGTAATGAAAGTAAATGTATAAAACATAAACGACATGGTTCCGATGAACATTATGAGCGCTTTTATATTTTCCATTATGCAGACCTATTAATTTTCTTGCATAAATATAAGAATTAAGAGGCATAAAATAAAGAATTTTTGTCATAATTATAGTATTTATGTTGATAATTGCCGAAAAAATTGTTAAATTACGATCATACATTGCCCCGAAAATTTTATTGTCACCTTTTATAAACTTCTCGCTGATAATGTAGTAAAATATAAACATGACGGAGAGGTATGTGGAAGCGTTTTACATTAGGGATTTGAAAATTGAAAAGCCTGTAGTTCAGGGCGGAATGGGAGTAGGTATATCACTTTCCGGACTTGCATCAGCAGTAGCAAATGAAGGCGGAATTGGAGTAATTTCATCAGCATTCATAGGATTGCTGGAGGATGATTTCAGTACTGATTTCCAGAATGCTAACAATAGAGCACTCACGAACGAGATAAGGAAGGCAAAATCCGCGACTTCAGGCGTCATTGGTCTTAATGTCATGGCCGCATTGACCAATTATAAGGAAATAATGAACATAGCGGTAGATGAGGGGGTAGATATACTTTTTATCGGTGCGGGGCTTCCTACAGATGTCCCGAATCAGATAGGGATGAAAAAATTTAATACTTCAGGGGTTAAAATTGTTCCCATCGTATCATCCGGTCTTGCAGCGAAGATAATACTCCGTAAATGGGACAGGAATTTTAATATGATACCTGATGCTTTCGTAGTGGAAGGGCCTCTTGCCGGAGGTCATCTCGGATTTAAAAAAGAAGACCTGGACAAAGACGATTTCAGTTTGGAAAAACTGATCCCTCAGGTACTTTCCGAGATTAAACCTTTTGCAGAAAAATATGGAAGGGAGATACCTCTGATAGCAGGCGGGGGAATATACACAGGCAGAGATATTTATAATGTATTCAAACTCGGAGTCAAAGCTGTTCAGATGGGCACCAGATTCGTGGCAACTCACGAATGCGATGCGACAGATGAATTCAAGAATGAATATATAAAATGCACAAAAGACAACATTGTAATAATTCAGAGCCCGGTCGGACTTCCCGGCAGAGCAATTAAGAACCGTTTTTTAAAAGAGATAGAAGAAGGACACGCAAAAAAAGTGACATGCCCCTGGGTCTGTTTGAAAAGCTGTGATGCAAAAAAAGCGCAGTACTGTATAGGCAAAGCTCTTGCCAATGCCAAGCAGGGAGATCTTGAGTACGGGTTCGCTTTCTGCGGTGCTAATGCCTACAGGATAGATAAGATCATATCGGTCAAAGAACTTTTCGCAGAGCTCGAAGAGGATTATCAGAAAGCGAAATCAGAATAGAGTATTTTCTTCTATTATCTTTACACATTCCTCACTTTCAAAATCAGTGCTGTTCACAACGGAAGAGACTTTAAAAATATCGAGTCCGCCGTTGATCTTCGACACTTCCAAAACAAGATCGCTCCCCTTCAAACCTTCCTTAAGCCACAGGACAGACATTCTGTCAGGTAAAATGAGCGGCATCCTGTGGTGAATATTTTTTATAACACCTTCCGCGTCAGTTGTGGCGACCGAGCATTTAAATTCTTCATCATCATGCGAAAAAACTCCCGCCAGACACATGATCTCATTCCCGCCGAAGCGGATAAAATAAGGCTGTTTTCCGCTCCATTCATAAAATCCCGTCACAGGGATTATGCATCTGTGTTTTATCAGGTACTGTCCGAGATGCGAAGTACTCGTAATCGTATCAAGCCTCGAATTGAAAATGAGGGAGGGGAGAGGTTTGCCGTGGAGACTGGAAAAACCCCACATCACCGTTTTGAGCTCAAGTTTATTTCCGCTTTCCATGATCGCATTAACTTTCATCCCCGGCGACATATTGAATTTGGGCTGAATTCTTTCCGACACATCTTCTAGCCTGAACTTTTCCTTAAGGGCAGTATCGTCATATACCTGGGCAAACCTTCCGCACATGAGTTTTTCCGGTTTTTCTGTAATTTAAGAAGTTAAAATTTCTGAGTCAATTAATTTCTTGATTGTTAAGACAAATATTTTGTATATTTATTAAAAACATGGGGTTAGGTATGAGCTTTATACCTGTAAACACACAAAATATTTCACGAAAAACAATCGAGCCCGGTCCCAAGGCGAAATTCTTCTTTACAAGAATTTTTCCGCTTATATTTATCGGAGTCGGCTTCGGACTTTTCTGGAAGGGTACTGCAGATATGGAACTCGCCAAGGAGAGCGTGGACTGGCCTTATGCCGATGGAAAGATAGCATCATCGGAAGTGGTCAGAAAAACATCAAGAGATTCAGACGGGCACACATCAACGACTTATCACGCCGAGATAAGCTACGATTACAGAGTGGAGGGGACTGATTATTACGGCGATAAAGTGTCTTTCGGCGATTACGGTTCAAGTAACAGAAGCCATGCCGCAGGCATAGTCGGCAAGTATCCCGAAGGCAAACAGGTTCAGGTTTACTACAAACCCGACAGGCCTTCAATTGCAGTATTGGAAACCGGGGTAAAAGGCGGAACATGGATAATGCCTATAATCGGATCGGTATTCGGTATCGCCGGAATTGTAATGTTTATGAAACTTCCCGCAGCCTTTAAGAAAAAAGAGACTGTCGGAGATGGAGATATATCTTAACAATCAGGAGGATTTATGGAAAGGATAGGATACATCATACTCATAACTGTTGCAGTTTTATGGCTCGCAGTAATGATTTCCGGAATGGTGATGGCTTTTCCTGCAGGCATAGTGGGAATTCTTTTTATAATCGGGATAGGAGTCCTCTTTCTAAAAGTCATAAGGGACAAAAACAGGAACGAAGAGGATAAGCATTATTCTGATAATGTAGAAAAATAAGGGGGACATATGTTAGTGACTACTCAGGATAGATTTGAAGACCGTGAGATATCCGAAACTCTCGGACCGGTGAAAGGGAATACGATAAGAGCGAGGCATATCGGTAAGGATATTCTTGCAGGGCTCAGGAATATGGTAGGAGGAGAGGTAACCGAATACACAAAAATGCTTGCAGAATCAAGAGAGCAGGCTTACGACAGGATGATCGAGAACGCTAAGAAAATGGGCGCGGACGGAATAGTATGTATGAGGTTTACCACTTCAAGCGTAATGCAGGGAGCCGCAGAACTTCTCGCTTACGGTACGGCTGTGAAGCTTAAGAATTAGAAATACTTCTGCAGTAAATATTTTAACTTTTGTGCATTTTATTACACTATTGCTTGATTTTTCAAAGAAATGGATTTATATTCTATCAAAACCTGAAAGGATAAAATTACTAATAAAATTCATTGACAAGGTGAATTATATTTGTTATATTACGCATGTTCAAATACACCGGACAGGTAAACCTTGGATATAGTATTTGCCAATAACAAGATAAGAAAAGCGTGTCGAGACGCATCGGGAAAACTTAAAAGACGGCTGGACGACATTTCAGCGAGTGCTAATATGAGTGTATTGCTGATGTTACCGGGGAGGCTTCATGCTTTACGGGACAATAGAGCAGGGCAGTGGGCAATGGACTTAGACCACCCTCTCAGGCTGATACTTGAGCCGATAGGGAATCCGCTTCCACTATCTAAAGACGGGTGGCTTGATCTGGAAAAAGTCACAGCAGTAAAAATCATCAAAACGGAGGACTATCATGGCAAATAGAATTATAAACGAATATTTTCCCGAGAACATAAGCCATCCCGGGGAAACTTTAAACGACATTCTGGAAGAAAGAGGTATGTCTCAGCTTGAACTTTCAGTAAGAACAGGCAGGCCTAAGACTAAAATAAATGAGATAATAAAAGGAAAGATATCCATCACTCCGGAGACGGCAATTCAATTGGAAAATGTTCTTGGAGTGCCCGCTGATTTTTGGAATACCCGTCAGAAAAAATATGATGAAAGTTTAGCAAAAAAAGAAGCGGCCGAAAGGATGAAAGAGTATTCTCAATGGCTAAAATCAATGCCGGTGAATGAGATGGTGAAACTCGGATGGCTAAAAAAAATCGATGATGTGGCTCTTCAGACATGGGAATTATTAAAGTATTTCGGTGTGAATTCTCCTTCGGAATGGAAAAATATATGGGATTGTAATGAAATAGCTTACAGTCAGTCATTCTGCTTCAAAAAAAATCCCGAAGCGACTTCCGTGTGGCTCAGGAAAGGAGAGATAGAGGCTCAGAATGTAAGATGTTCAAGGTTCGATAAACAGCAATTCAGTTCAGCTTTGAAGACAATACTACCGATGACTAAACTTAGTCCGGAAGAATTTGAAAGAAAAATTATTGAGTTGTGCGCGGAATCGGGCGTCGCTGTGGCATTCGTTCCTCCGCTCAAAGGTGTTCCCGTTTACGGAATAACAAGATGGCTCACTCCGGAAAAAGCACTTATTCAGCTTTCTTTGAGAGGAAAATTCGAGGATATTTTCTGGTTCACTTTCTTTCATGAAGCCGGACACATTCTGCTTCACGGCAAAAAGGATATTTTCATAGAGAGCGATGATAAGAAAGACGCTAAAGAGACCGAGGCGGATATTTTTGCGAGAGATATGCTCATTCCGTTCGAGAAATGGCAGAAATTTATCCAGTCGGGCAATTACAAAACAAAAAAGGCAGTATCAGGTTTCGCGGCAGAACTCGGAATATCACCGGCAATAGTTGTAGGACGACTTCAGCATGAAAAGTTCATCGGATTCTCACACCTTAACGATATGAAAAGAAAATACGATTTCGTGGAATAAAAACTACAGGATAAAACCATGACCTTACAAGAATACATTGCCAGCATCGGCGCAAGATACAAACTCGGGAACGCGACCGAGCACACTTTCAGAGGAGACCTTCAGCAGCTTATCGAAAGCATGGAGCCGGGCGTAAGAGCGACGAACGAGCCCAAGCGGCAGAAGTGCGGAGCGCCGGACTTTATCCTGACGCGGAAAGATATTCCTGTGGGATTTATTGAAGCTAAGGACATCGGCGACCCTGACCTTGACGGGAACAAAAAGGCCGGCAACAAGGAGCAGTTCGACCGCTACAAAAATTCACTTAACAACCTGATATTTACAGACTATCTCAACTTTCACTTTTACACCAACGGAGTTTTCAGTCAGAAGATCACTATCGGCGAAGTGCAGAACGGAAAGATCGTGCCCGTGACCCGCAATTTCGAAAGTTTTACCTATCTGCTCAAATACTTCTGCACCCATATCGGTCAGACCATCAAAAGCTCAAAACAGCTTGCACAGATGATGGCTAACAAGGCCCGACTTCTTGCGGATATTATTGAAAAAGCTCTGCTTTCCGACGAGGAGACTCAGGAGAACAGTACGCTCAAGGATCAGATGAACGCCTTCAGGGAGATCTTAATTCACGACATAACGCCCAAAGGTTTCGCGGATGTTTATGCTCAGACCATTGCTTACGGAATGTTCGCGGCAAGACTTCACGACACAAGATTGGACACTTTCAGCAGACAGGAAGCGGCGGAGCTCATACCAAAATCGAACCCTTTCCTCAGAAAATTATTCGCATACATAGCCGGTCCCGACTTAGACGACAGAATAAAATGGATAGTTGACAACCTCACCGAAATTTTTCTCGCCTGCAATGTGGAGGAACTTTTGAGAGATTACGGCAGGGAAACAAAGACCGAAGACCCGATCATCCACTTTTACGAAACATTTTTGTCCGAATACGACCCGAAACTCAGAAAATCGCGTGGGGTATGGTACACGCCTCAGCCGGTAGTAAATTTCATC
>SLFX01000049.1 GCA_007124045.1 Candidatus Delongbacteria bacterium
TATCGCAGCACTCTATTGCTAACTCAGGATATTTCTCTTTCAAGTAATAGGGGAAAAAAGTTATGCCTGAACCAGCATCGAGTATTCTTCCGCTTTTTGGACAGCAGTTTTCTAAGGCTTCGGCAGTAAAAGGATATTCGTACTGCCTGCTCCACTGGTGAAGAGGATCTTTGACCCATTTTTTTGAAAAATCGGGAAAGAGGTCTTTTTTCAGATCTATAAAGCTGCCGGAAAATGATTCAAGTTCTAAAAACAGCCGGCTTTCGGTCACTTCTGAATATGCACTTTTTTTTATAAGACCGCCCGGTATCATTTTTCTTCTCCGGCATTTTCCGGGACCATGATGTTTTTATAGATAAAGTAAGATGATGATCCGAGAGAGAGAATAAGCATAAAAAGCATAGCTTTGAAACCGCCGTTCATGTGTTCCTTTCCCCTCAATAGCATTCCTTCCCCTTTCAAAACCTGATAGAAGAACCAGTCGTTCGGGCCGGTCTCCACGCCGTAAGCTTTCTGTTCGGGTGTCAGCGAACCCGCGATTATCCTTGCGTTGTTTACCGGAAGGGAACTTGAAAATCCTGTCATCATCCGAAGTCTTGAACGGGTTATCCACTCATTTCCTTCTTCGCCGTAGTCCAGTTTAGCTCTGTACTCGACAGGCATCTGTACCGACTGATAGTTGACGGCCGATCCGACCAGCTGAATAGCAACGGAAAGGAAACAGAGGCCGTAGAAAATTCTCTTTACCGCTTTCTTTTTTGAAACAGCAGAATTTTCGTAAAGGATGGCACTCAAAAAAAGTAGCGGGTATACAGGCAGCATATACCTTATTCCCCACGCCGCGCTGCCCGCAAAACTCAAAGGCGCTCTGAGCGCATACAGGATCATGTAGGAAAAGAAAGTGGCCGATGCGAAAAGAACTTTTGTTCTGTATTTTTTTAAGCCTGTAACTGCCGAAGCTAGAAGTATTATGAGAAAAGGCGACAGAAAAATGATCGATCGGTTGGGAGAGAAAAGGATCAGATATATGCCGTGAAGAAAATTAGCAAAACCGTTCGTATAGAAAGCAGTGCTTTTTTCTCCGTGTGTTTCGATCAGCTTATCAATATCCTCAAGAAATCTCTGCCTGTGCTGGAATTGCGTTACAAGCAGGGCTGTCTCTCTTGATGTCTGGTCTTTTTCATAAGCTTTTAACGCCTTTTCGTATGTCTCTGCAACTCCTTTTTCAAGCGCTGTCCTGACCTCTATGATATTAAGAGTGTACCCTGTTTCGAGAAATGATCCGTACCTCCGGTAATTTGAAACAAAAAATACTGAAGTAAATACAAGAGCCCCTGTAACATATAAAGCCGCGTTCTTGATCAGGGAAGTTTTCCCGGATCTGTATGCTGTGTATAGAGCGTATGCAGAGAATATTGCCGCGAAGATCGGAGAATCCGGCCTGGCGAGAAGCGAATATCCGGCGGACAATCCCGACAGGAAAATAAAGACAGGTTTTCCTGTTTTTGAAAAGCGTGCCAGAAAGTATAGCGATGCTGTGATCGAGAGCATCGTAATCGGCTCGGGCATAAGATATTTTGAGTGAACGAAAACCGGCGTAGCGATACCGAATAAAACTGAATATATAAAAGCTTTTTTCTTTGTCATGAGCATTGACAGGATAAGAAAGACCAGAAACATGGATAGAGCGGAAAATATCTGATTGAATGTAAAAATCATAAATTGTGAATCCGGACTTATAATGCCTGAAAGATAGATCAGTCCTGCAAGAGGCGCGACGATACCGATGCCCTCCTGAGGATAGAATAGACCTGTTCTCGGACTGTAGGAAACTCCCGCGGAAAGCTTCAGTTCAGAACCATAATAACCGCTTTCAAGCCAGTCGGAAGCATATCTTATAACATCAACATCCATTGAGGTCGTTATACGCTGATTGGAAAAGATCATATATATGCATAGAAAAAAAACGAAAACTGAAATATCGGGCAGTTTTTTCATGATCTTGATGTCAGATATTTAATTGTTCCGCTGTAAAACCTGAGTATTTCTCCGGGGGCTGTTTTAAAAAGTATCCAGAAATCCTTTTTTGTTTCCGAAAGATATATCAAAAATAAAATATAGGAACCTAAAAAGACTGCTATAGATATGTTCGGATACATGATTATGATCATCAGAATAACCGCATGTATCAGATAGTATGTAAATGAGAACAGGTTGAATTTTGAAAGATTCCTTTTTGCCCATCTGTATCCATTCTCCACTATCTGTCTGTTCGTCCTTGCTCTATAATCGGCAATATGCTCAACATCAATCCCGGTATGCGATAAAATCTTGATCTTAGACTCATATACAATCTTACGGTAAAGATCGTTATTTCCGTTATTCAGATCAAAACCCATGCCTATTATTTTTACGAGCAATTTCTTTTCAATAAAAAATACCGCATTATTCTTATATGTTTTTCCAAAATTCTTTTTTGAGATCCATAATTCTTTACCGAACTTTGACTGGGGAAAATGCGGGTTATACATTTTTGAGTTTATAAGATAAGTGAAAGTATCATGCCCGGACCTGTATTTGTCTATATTGAGTTCTCCTGAAATAAGAGGAGAATAAGCAATTTCTTTTATCTTTTTCAATATGTCTTTTTTCACTACTGTTCTCTGTCCGATGAAAAGAAGGTTTGGATAAAGTGCTTTTTGCGCACCGAGCTCCATCACTTTTGAACTGCTGATTTGTTTTCTGCAACCAATGACCCTTATGTCATAACCGCTGATGATCCTGAATGTTCTGTCTGTAGAAGCATTGTTTACAACAATCACTTCAAAATCACTTTTCGGATAATCAATCGCTTTTACAGCATCGAGACACCGAAAAAGCGTTTCCTCTCCGTTCGAAATGCATATTATGACTGAAAATTTCATCATCTTCCCGAAATCAACAATTTTGCCATATCAAGACATTTCCTGTTCTCCGCCACATCGTGCACACGGAATATACCTGCACCTCCGGAGAGGCAAATCACATTAGCTGCAAGAGTTCCCATTAGCCTGCTTAACGCATCGCTGCCGATGGTATTGGCAATAAAACTTTTTCGGGAAACACCGACCAAAATACTGAATCCTGAAGCTACAAACTCGCTAATACTTCTGAGCAGCCGGATATTTCCTTCAGTATCCTTTCCGAAACCGATTCCCGGGTCAAGAATAATATACTCGGGATCTATACCGGAATCAACAGCAACTGCGGCGGAATGCTGCAGTTCCTTTTTAATATCTTCTGAAATATCCGTATATTTTGTCTGGTTCTGCATGGTTAAAGGATCGCCCTTGATGTGCATTATGCATACACCTGCTGAATATTTTCTTACTACATCCAGCATATCCCTGTCGTTTTTCGTACCGAATATATTGTTCACCAGATCGGCACCCGCCGAAAGAGCAGCATCAGCGACCTGAGCTTTGCAGGTGTCTATACTTATGCATATATCTGAAATACCTCTGAGCTTTTTTATGACAGGCAGGACTCTGGCTATCTCGACTTCTTCACTTACCGGATCAGCACCCGGTCTTGACGATTCTCCTCCAATGTCTATTATATCAGCACCTTCAGCGATCATTTTTCTGCATTGACAGATCGCCTTATCCACATCAACGAACATACCCCCGTCAGAAAACGAGTCCGGAGTGACATTCAGTATTCCCATAATCACCGGTTTCTTCCCGGGATCAAAATATTTTTTACCGGCTCTAAAAACCATTTGCTATATCATGGCCTTTTATTTTCGTATTCTGCGTTCCGGTAGATATAATATCATCTATCTGTACTCCGGTGAGTGTTTCTTTTTCAAGGAGAGCTTCTGCGATCATATGAAGAGTTTCAACATTTTCTTTCAAGACCTGCCTTGTTTTTTCCAAAGCTTTAAATATTATAGTCTGAACCGCGTTATCGATCTTTTTCCCTATTTCTTCTGAAATGCTTGAGGTTCTTGTAAGCTCTTTACCCAGGAACGGATTGTCATTCTTTACGCCGTAATGTATAGGGCCTATTTCATCACTCATTCCCCACTCGCAAACCATCTTTCTTGCTATATCCGTCGCTCTTTCAATATCATTGGATGCTCCGGTGGTTATATCATTGAAGATCAGTTCTTCGGCTACTCTTCCGCCGAATAAGTGAAGCAATTTACTGAAAATATAAGTTTTTGAATATGAGTGCTTTTCTTCGATCGGCAGATAGTGGGTTACACCCATAGCCCTTCCCCTCGGAATTATTGTAACTTTGTGAACAGGGTCGCTACCTTCGGTCATTTTAGCTATAAGAACATGACCGGCCTCATGATAAGCGGTCATCTTTTTTTCCTGAGCATTGATAACAGCTGATTTTCTTTCAACACCCATCATTATTTTATCTTTTGCATCCTCGACATCAGAAATATCTACTGTTTTTTTGCCTTTTCTTGCTGCAAAAAGTGCTGATTCATTTATTATGCTGGCAAGGTCGGCTCCCGAAAGGCCGGGTGTCCCTTTTGCGATCGCCGAAAGGTCGATATCTTTCTCGATTTTGACTTTACGGGCATGCACTTTGAGTATCTCCTCTCTTGCTTTGACATCCGGATTGTCAACTATGACATGCCTGTCGAATCTTCCCGGCCTTAAAAGTGCAGGGTCGAGAACATCGGGTCTGTTGGTTGCGGCTACTATTATGACATTATCTTCTGTGTCGAAGCCGTCCATCTCTACGAGTAGCTGGTTTAAGGTCTGCTCTCTTTCGTCATTTCCACCGCCAATACCCGTTCCCCTGTGTCTGCCTACAGCATCAAGTTCGTCTATGAATAAAATACAGGGTGAGTTCTTTTTACTTTGTTCGAACAGATCTCTTACCCTTGAAGCCCCTACACCGACGAACATTTCGACAAAATCGGCACCGCTTATACTGAAGAACGGCACACCTGCCTCTCCGGCTACGGCTTTAGCGAGAAGAGTTTTGCCCGTTCCGGGCGGACCTGTCAGTAAAACGCCTTTGGGTATTTTTGCTCCCATCTCTGTAAATCTGGCAGGATTTTTAAGAAAATCGATTACTTCCGAAAGCTCTTCCTTCGCCTCTTCGGAACCTGCTACATCTTTAAAATTTGTCTTGTTTTTAGAAGTGTCAAAAAGCCTGGCCTTACTTTTACCGAAAGTGAATATACCTTTTCCGCCAGCCTGTCCGCCGCCGCCCTGCATTCTCCTGATCAAGTATATCCATATAAAAATGAAAAGAACCCATGGTATCATCGAAATAAGAAAACTCCCAATTCCGTACTGTTCTTTTTTCATTTTCACATTAATACCCTTTTCGATCCATTCGTCAGCCGTCTCTTTTGTAACTGACGGTACGATGAGTCTGAATTTGGTAAATTTCCTTCCTCTTCCGCCTTCAATTTCCTGGGAATTGATGAATTCACCTGTAATTTCTGCATTTGACCCTGAATTGGTCACTTCTATACTGCTGATATTTTCGAGAAGTCCGTTAAAAGTGCTGTAGTCCAATTCAGCTTCTTTTGAATCCGAATCGAATACATTTATCAGAATAAGCGCGACTGCTATTACTATCATCCATATAAGAAATGTTTTAGAACCTTTTTTCCAGAACATCGTTTCATCTTCCTGCTTAAATCCTCTTTTACCGTCCGGTCTTTTTGCTTTTTTGTTGTCTTTTTCGCTGCCTGTCATAAATACCCTGATTTTTTTACTTAAACTTGAGTCCGCATTATACACTTAAGGTTTCTGCCCCATCCCGCATAATCCAGACCGTAACCGATTATAAAATCGTCACCAACCGTATATCCGTAATAGTCAGGTTGTTCCGCATTTGAATTTTTCTTAAAAAAAAGGCATGCCGATCTTACTTCTGATGCACCTTTGGATTTAAAATGCTTTTTAAGAAATGCCACCGTAAAACCAGTATCATAAATATCGTCAATAATCATTACTTTCTTACCTCTGAGATCCAGACTTGTATCAAGAACAAGTTTAACTTTTCCGGACGACAATGTTCCGTCACCATAACTTACAACTTTAACATAGTCCACGAAAACTTTCGCGTCAGACTTTTCAAGAACTTTCTGCATAAAAGGAATTCCTCCGTTGAGGACTCCTATGACAGCGACATTTTCAGATGCGTTTACTTCCCCGGCTATATCGGATGCGCACCGGTCGACAATGAGTTGAAGTTCTTTTTCTGAAATGTACTCGGTGAACACCTTTTCCCGGATCGTTATCGTTTTCACCTGATCCTACCTTGCCTCTTTGATTATACGGTCTATTATAATATCTGGATCTATCCCCTCCGCCTCAGCTCTGAAGTTGGGTATTATTCTGTGTCTCAGGACAGGTTTGGCAACCCTGTTCACATCCTCGTAATCAGGGGTTTTCCTTCCGTTGAA
>SLFX01000162.1 GCA_007124045.1 Candidatus Delongbacteria bacterium
AATTATGCGAATATTGAACTGGTCAATCAGATGCTGCAGGCTCACGCATACTGGAGAATGAAAGGACTTGCAGCCGATCTTGTCATCTGGAACGAAGACCATGCAGGCTACAGGCAGCAGCTTCATGACCGGATACTAAGCCTGATAAATTCAGGTACCGAGGCGAACATGATCGGCCGCAAAGGCGGAATTTTCGTACACCCCGCAGAACGGATTTCCAATGAAGACCGTATATTATTCCAGACTGTAGCGCGTGTTATTATAAGTGACAACAGAGGAACATTATCAGAACAGCTGAACCGCAGAATAATTCAAGAAAAGCCAATTCCGCATTTCAATACAACTAAAACTCGCAGGAAGGAAATTCCCGTTAAAATGATTCCGAGAAATGATCTTGTCCTGTTCAACGGTACTGGAGGTTTCACACAAGACGGGCGGGAGTACATAATTACAACGGATATGGAAAAAACGACTCCTGCACCCTGGGTGAATGTGATAGCAAATCCGATTTTCGGTACAGTGATATCAGAGAGCGGGTCGTCATACACATGGAATGAGAATGCACATGAATTCCGTCTCACTCCATGGCACAATGATCCGGTAAATGATGCGGGCGGCGAGTGTTTTTATATCCGCGATGAAGATACAGGGTATTTCTGGTCGCCTTCGCCTTTCCCCGTGCGGGGAGTTACACCTTATATATGCAGGCACGGATTCGGCTACAGTGTTTTTGAACATACTGAAGACGGTATTCGTTCAGAATTGTGGGTATATGCCGCTATAGACGAATCAGTTAAATTTTCTGTACTGAAGCTGCGCAATGAATCAGGACAGACCCGCCGTCTTTCTGTTACAGGTTATGTAGAATGGGTACTCGGAGATCTGAGTTCAAAAACAGCAATGCATATAGTTACCGAAAGAGACCCAAAAAGCGGTGCTGTTTTAGCCAGGAATCAATACAACTCAGAGTTTAAGGGGCGGACAGCATTTTTCGATACGGATTGCGATAAGAGAACTATCACCTGCAGCCGTACGGAATTCATCGGACGGAACGGTAATCTCAACGATCCGGCTGCGATGTATAAGGCGCATCTGTCAAACAAAAAAGGAGCTGTCTTAGATCCCTGCGCTGCGATACAGAACAATTATGAGCTTCTAGCGGGACAAGAACAGGAAATTGTTTTCAGACTCGGAGTTACTGTTTCGAGAAGATCAGGCGATACCTCAGCTACAGTTATGCGCTGGCGGGGAAGATCGGCCGCCCGTAAAGCACTTGAAGCAGTCTGGGATCAATGGCATCGTATTCTCGGCGCAGTTCAGGTGGAAACGCCGGATGCTGCAACTAATATTATGACTAACGGATGGCTTACATACCAGAATCTCGCTTGCAGAATTTGGGCTCGGAGCGGATTTTATCAGTCCGGAGGTGCTTACGGCTTCAGAGACCAGCTGCAGGACATGATGGCACTTCTTTATACCCGGCCGCTTCTCGTGCGTGATCATCTAAAGCTATGCGCTGGCAGGCAGTTCAAAGAAGGAGATGTGCAGCACTGGTGGCACCCGCCCGGCGGACGCGGTGTACGCACGCACTGCTCCGATGATTATCTATGGCTTCCGCTGGCCGTCTGCAGTTATGTGACGACGACAGGAGATACGGGAATTCTCGACGAATCTGTGAATTATCTTGAAGGGCGAGCTGTTCCGGATGACGAAGATTCTTACTTTGATATACCCGAAATTTCTGCTGATTCAGAAAATATATACCAGCACTGCGTTAAATCATTGCTTAAAAGTTTCAAATACGGCGAACACGGTCTTCCCTTGATCGGTTCCGGTGATTGGAATGACGGAATGGACAAGGTCGGAGAGCTGGGAAAAGGAGAGAGTGTGTGGCTGGGATTTTTCCTTTATCATGTGCTTATGAATTTTGTTGAGCTTGCCAGGATGAGGGGGGATCAAAATTTTGTTGAGCGATGCGAGCATGAGTCGGCAGAAATAAAGAATAATATTGAAAAACACGGATGGGACGGAGACTGGTACAGGAGGGCTTATTTTGATGACGGAACACCTTTAGGGTCAGCAAAAAATTCTGAATGTCAGATAGATTCAATTTCACAAAGCTGGTCAGTGATTTCCGGAGCATCAGGACAGGAACGGGCGAGATCGGCAATGGAATCGCTGGACAAGCGGCTGGTTTCCCGGGAAAACGGGCTGGTCAAGCTGTTAGATCCGCCATTTGATAAAACATCGAGAAACCCGGGATATATAAAAGGATATGTGCCCGGAGTAAGAGAAAATGGCGGGCAATACACCCATGCTGCGATCTGGGCGGCTATGGCATTTTGTCAATTGGGAGACAACAGCCGGGCGTGGGAGTTATTTACGATCATCAATCCTGTAAACCATGCTTTATCGCCCGAAGATGTTTCAAAATACAAGGTTGAACCTTATGTCGTTTCAGCTGATGTTTATGCTGTTTCCCCCCATACCGGAAGGGGAGGATGGACATGGTACACAGGTTCATCAGGCTGGATGTACCGGCTGATAGTTGAATCTATACTTGGATTGCAACTGAAAATTGACAAGCTTTATATCACTCCGTGTATCCCGGAAGAATGGAAAGGATTTAAACTTCATTATCGCTACAGGAGCACATTTTACAATATGATTGTTAACCGTAGTTCCGCCGCTAATGGAGAAATTAGCATAACTGTAGATGGAATATTGCAAATGAATAACTATGTTCAATTGAAGGATGACGGAAAAGACCATTCTGTTGAAGTAAGAATTTAAAACAAAATGCTAACGGCGGCTGTCAATAATGCTTTGCAGTTTTTTAAGATCAGCCTTGCGTTCTGTAAGCGGTGAGGCATTTTTTTTATACACCTCAAGTCCCTCTTCAAATGTGGTGCGGCCGATATTTCTGTACAATACACCAAGTGGAAAAGGTTCCTCCTCGAGAGATTTGGCAAATGCAGCAACCCTGTCTTCCGGATCATATTTTTTGTCAAGGTAGTATGTGTTATCTTTGAACCATTTGAAAGTGTTTGTTTTATTGAATGTAACACATGGCTGAAAAATATCAATGAGGGCGAAACCTTTGAATTCCAGAGCCTCTTTAATGAGCTCTTTAGTCTGTTTCTCATTGCCGGAAAAGGCTCTCGCCACGAAGGGAACATCCATGCTGATGGCCATTGCCAGCGGGTTAAGGGGATTTGCCTTAACACCGTTCACCTGTACGGGGGTTAACATTCCTTCGCGGGTAGTCGGCGCTGCCTGCCCTTTTGTCAGTCCGTAGATCATGTTGTCGTGCACCAGCAGAGTAATATCAGGATTGCGGCGGGCAGCATGAAGAAAATGGTTGCCTCCCTCGCCGTACATGTCACCGTCTCCCCCTTCAGCAATGACCGTCAGATCCGGATTGACAGCCTTAATTGCAGTGGCCGGAGGAAGTCCCCGTCCGTGAAGGCCGTTAAAGAAATTGACATCCAGATATTGAGGCATTTTTGCTGCCTGTCCTATGCCGGAAACAATGACCGTTTTTGTTTTATCGAGCCCGAGTTCATCCAGTGCGGCGATCAGCGCTTTGCGGATCGAAAAATTTCCGCAGCCCGGACACCAGGCTATATCATCAAAAGCAAATTCGAATGATTTATCCATCTTTAGCCCCTTTTATTTTTCATAAAATCTGTAATCCAATTCCTGACAGTCTCCAGGGAAAAAGGATGACCGTCACTCTGCAGCAGCCGGTGCTTTATGGCAGTACCACATTCTTTCTCAAGCAGGTCAGCAAACTGCCCGGTGACATTGTTTTCGATAACAGCAATATGCTTCGCCTTAGCCAGCAGGTCAGCAGCTTTTTCTGGAACAGGAAAGACCTGCGGGAAATGGACAACTGCGGCGGACTCAAGCTGTTTACTGCTCATAGCTTCAAGAATGACATTCTTTGTAGAGCCCCAGCCAATGATAACAATAGCAGCTGCGGCGTTACCTGTGATGACCGGGTCGATGGTCTGCTGCTTTATAGTGTTCAGTTTTTTCAACCGTTTATCGACCATTGCTTTACGAACCATTGAGGATTCGGTAATGCGCCCGGTCGTATCATGCTCGTCACTATCCACACAGACCATCCCTGAGCCGTAGCCCGGAATACCCCGCGGTGAAATGCCGTCTTTTGTAAGCGCATAGCGTTCATATCCCGCCTTGGTTTTCATAACCGCATGTTTTTGAGCAGCTTTAAGTGTACCAAAGCCGGGGCTGTCATAGTATGTATCCACAAGATACTGATCCGTCATGATTATTGCGGGAGCCTGCATCGCATCCGCCTGCTCAAATGCCCGTTTTGTCAGAGCAAAAACCTCTTCTATGTCTCCGGGCGCATAGACCATTCTGGGAAAATCCCCGTGTCCCCCGTAAAGCACAAGGTTGAGGTCTCCCTGCTCAGTGCGGGTGGGCAGGCCGGTGGCGGGTCCCGGTCTTTGGGCCAAGTGAATTACTGCGGGTGTTTCAGTCATACCGGAGAGGCTCAGGCCTTCGCTCATAAGAGCAAAACCGCCGCCTGAAGTGGTTACGAGAGCGCGGGCTCCGGCATACCATGCGCCGAGTGCCATATTGATCACACCTATTTCATCCTCGACCTGCTCTACAATAATGTCCATTGTTTTGGAAAAATCTGCCATAGCAGTAAGAACCCCGGTGCCCGGTGACATAGGGTAGGCGCATATATAGTTGCAGCCGCCCGCAATGGCACCCATAGCCACTGCTTCGCTGCCGTTAATTAGGAGACGCTTTTTAATGGCTGAATCACGGAGAATATCAAGTGTAAAGGGAAGCTTCTTCACAAGAGACTTCCCTTTTTCCCATCCTTTTGTGAGCGCTGTAATATTATTGGCCACAATTTCTGAACCCTTGGCGGAAAACTGCTTTTCAATAAACGGTTCGGCAAAGTCCGCCGGGATATCAAGGAAGGCACACAGCGCTCCGAGGCACACCATATTGGCGTAAACTTTACCTCCGGAATCCGCAGCGATCGCACCAAACGGTATGTCCAGCATGCCGGGATGTGAAATAGCCTCAGAATCGCCTATAACGACCGTCTCAGTACTTATGCGGTGCTGTAGGTGATCAATAGCTTCGGGCAGCAATGCTACAAGCAGATCGGTATGTTCTGAAAACGCCCTGATCGGCTCAGATCCGGCTCTTATCTCTGTAGAATTAATCCCGCCCCGCACTCTGGACATGTATTCTTTTGTTGCATAGACATGAAAACCGTACTGCTTAAGAATAGAAGCGAAGGTTGTTTCGATCGTTTTTATTCCCTGACCGGCTTCTCCTGCGAGAACAATACAGATTTCTTTTCTTTTTTTCTTGCTCATATCATCCCTCATATTATAAATATTTTTTTAGTTATGGAATCATTTCTAAATCTTTTTTCTTTTCTTCGAACTCTTGCTTATTGATTTCCCCTTTTGCATATCTTTCCTTCAAGATATCCAGCGGTGTTTTTTCATTCACTCGAGATCGATTCTTCTGATTTATCATTCCCATAATGATCCAAATTACAACTATGAACAGAACGAGGGTTATCCATCCCCAGCCTTGTCCGTAAATTCCATGAAACATTTTTACCTCCTGCTAATTTTTGGTTTGATTTTCTACCTCGGGCTGACGGGTAAGCGTTGGACATTTTAACATAAGAATAGGCACTGAACGATACGATCAATGCAGCCGAGATAATTCCCAGAGGGAATAAGGTTCCCGTCATCTCTGCCATCTGACCTGTTAAAGCAAATATACCGGCACCGATCATTACTCCCGTTCCCAGTGAAACAGCCCCGATCAGAGTCATGCTGTCAGCCTGATATTTAGTTGTTCTAACCTTAGAGTCCTTCATAAATACCACTTATTTCCCTTCTGCATCCGCAATGTCTGTTACTGCAACCTTTGCTCCTTCTCTTTTCATGATCGAATCCTTGTTTTAGTTGAAGACCACGATTATGTTCAGTTGGTATTTTCAGTTTAACTAAACCGGTTTTTTATTTCCAGTATCTCATGCTGAACTTTAAAGAAGGCATCAACCACATCAGGATCAAAATGTTTTCCCTTTCCTTCTCTGATGATTCCAAATGATTTTTCCAGTGAGAAAGGTTTTTTATACGGGCGTACAGAAGTGAGCGCATCGAAATACGACCCTGCAGGAGATAGGTATTTCCTTTCCTTTCAACTGGTCGGGATATCCGCTTCCGTCCCATTTTTCGTGATGATGTCTTGCGATAGATTCTCCGGCTTTGACAAATTCAGCTTCGGAGCCTTCAAGGAACTTTGCACCGAGAATTGCATGGCTTTTCATGATCTCCCATTCGTCGGGATCAAGTTTGGCCGGTTTCATCAGAATATGATCCGGTATGCCGATCTTGCCGAGGTCATGCATTGATGATCCGTAGAGGATGGATTCGACATCGGAATCGTTTAGTCCCAGACTTCGGGCAACAGCTTCAGAGTAACGGCTCATCCGTTTAATGTGCGAACTTGTATAATCGTCTCTGTGCTCAGAAGCTTTGGACAGCTTTTGGATCGTCTCAAGCGATGCAAGTTTTACATTTTTATGAATGCGCCTTAATTCAGAAGTTCTCTCCGCTACTTTCAATTCAAGTTCTATCTTATATTTTTTGGTTATGTCATTGTAATTTTTTACGTTAAGGAGTGATTTTACTCTTGCCAGGAGTTCCGTTTTCTCAATTGGTTTTGATAAAAAATCATCGCATCCCGCCTCGATCCCCATAACACGATTCTCAATCTCATGAAGAGCTGTAACAAGAATTATCGGAAGAAGACAATTTTGCTCATCCCGCCTTATTCTTCGCGTAACTTCAAAACCGTCCATGTCAGGCATCATTACATCAAGTAGAACAAGATCAATTATATTGTTTGAGAGCTTTTCAAGAGCTTCTTTACCGTTCGATGCTGTGATGATTTTATATTTCTGATTAAGAAGATGGGCTTCAAGGAGCTCTACATTCTGGGGCTTATCATCAACAACGAGTATTACAGGTGTGATTTCCATTTCGTGTCCTTTTGGTATCAGATGATTCTGTGTAGTATGCCGTATCGAGTCCGGGAATATTCACCGTCATTGACACTAAAGCCGGTTTTACTTCAAATTGAATTGTCTTCATAACCCACTCCTAAAATACAGCAACGATCTTTGCTCTAAAACCTTAATTAGTTTATCAAATGACTTGCAAAATTTCTCAACTCCTTCATCCTCAAGCTGCTGAGTTATCTTTTCGATATTAATTCCCTGTTCCGGCAACCGTTCCAGAACCGAAGCGGATAAATGGGTGTCGTGTTCAATGCTGTTTTTTGCATTACCATGATCGCGAAACGCATTGAGAGTTTCCATCGGTACCGTATTAATCGTATCGGATCCGATGATCGCTTCAATATATTTAATGTCGCTATAGTTTGGATTCTTGGTGCTGGTACTTGCCCATAGGAGCCGCTGAGGGCGAGCACCCTTTTCAACAAGTTTTTGAAATCTTTCACCGCCGAATATTTCTTTGTAAATCATATAAGCTGTTTTTGCACTTGCTATAGCGACCTGACCGAGTGCCCTCTCGGTAATCTCCGCTTTATCGTCGCTTTGCCGTGCGACAATACTTTCCAGCAAAGGATCTATCATTGTGTCAATTCGACTCAAAAAAAAACTGGCAACCGAGGCTACCTGTTTTAACGCTTTTCCACGCACAAGGCGTGCTTCCATTCCGCTGACAAATGCTTCCACAGCCTGTCGATAACGATGTAACCCGAATAATAAGGTTATGTTGACATTGATTCCTTCGCTTATCAGCTCCTTGATGGCAGGCAATCCTTCCATAGTAGCAGGAACTTTTATTAATACATTCGGGCTGTCAAGCACTCTCCACAACCTTCGTGCTTCCTCTATCGTTCCATTTGTATCGTGTGCCAGATGAGGATTGATTTCCAAACTTACAAAACCATCCTTACCATCAGTGTCATCATACACAGATCTGAATTCATCCGCGGCCATCTTTACATCATGCTGACTGATTGCTTCATATATTGCTTCAGCAACCATGCCCTTTTTTGTCATTGATTGAATGTCCGCATTGTAATCCTGACTATCAGCAATCGCCATCTCAAAGATTGACGGATTCGAGGTCATCCCCCGCAAGCCGTCTTCCCTTATCAAACGACTGAGTTCGCCACTTGTCATCAAATTTCTGCGGATATAATCGAGCCAGATTGATTGGCCGTGTTTTTCCAATTGAATAAGAGGATTATCTTTCATTATTTCATTCTCCTTTTTTCCTTACGCTTTTGACAATGGCCACTTCCAATTCCTGATTTCAGGCATGTCGAAACCGTGAACAACTATATATTTTTTGTGTTCAATAAGCTTTTCCTCCATCAGCAGTTTCAAAGTTTTTTCCTTGGAACCCAAATTCGGCAGGCGACTTATCACATCCAACACCAAATGAAATCTGTCCAGATCGTTTAAAACCGTCATATCAAAATAGGTCGTAATAGTGCCTTCTTCCTTATAACCGTGAACATGAATGTTCTCATGGTTTGCACGACGGTAGGTCAGTCGGTGGACAAGCGCGGGATATCCGTGAAATGCAAATATGACTGGCTTGTCTTTGGTAAATAATGCATCAAACTCCTGATCGCTTAGGCCATGAGGATGCTGCGTGTTTGATTCCAATTTCATAAGATCGACCACATTAATCACTCGGATTTTCAGATCCGGCAGATGTTGACGCAAGATTGAAACAGCGGCCAGAGTCTCAAGTGTCGGCACGTCTCCAGAACAAGCCATTACCACATCCGGCTCCGTGTTTTTGTCGGTACCTGCCCATTCCCAAATGCCAATCCCCATTGTGCAATGCACGACTGCTTCTTGCATTGTCAACCATTGAGGTGCGTGGTATTTACCCGCAATCACAACATTGACATAATGACGACTGCGTAAACAGTGATCCCACACCGATAGCATACAGTTAGCGTCGGGCGGCAGATACACACGCACTATCGATGCTTTTTTATTAACAACATGATCTATAAAACCGGGGTCTTGATGGGTAAAACCATTATGCGCCTGCTGCCAGACATGAGAAGCTAGAAGATAGTTTAGTGACGCTATTTTTTTACGCCATGGTAATTCTCCTGTAACTTTTAGCCATTTAGCATGTTGATTAAACATCGAATCGATTATGTGAATAAAAGCTTCGTAACAATTAAAGAGACCATGTCTGCCAGTGAGTAGATATCCTTCAAGCCAACCCTCGCACTGATGTTCACTTAGCATCTCCATTACCCGACCATCATAAGCAAGAAACTCATCATTATCCTCAGTTCGCGCTTCCCACTGTCTGTCGGTAACCTCGAAAACTGCGTTCAAGCGGTTGGAAAGTGTTTCGTCGGGCCCAAAGATACGAAAATTTCGTTCCATGCTGTTAAGCTGAACCACATCTCGAAGAAACACTCCTAATACATGGGTGTCGGCAGCATCAACCGATCCGGGCGTCGGCACATTCACTGCATATTCTTTAAAGTCGGGCATCTTCAAATCGCGCAGCAATACCCCGCCGTTAGTGTGCGGGTTAGCACCCATGCGCCTTGTTCCACTGGGAGCGAGGTCAGCAAGCTCTGGTATCAGGCGGCCCTGCGCATCAAAAAGTTCCTCCGGCTTATAGCTTTTCATCCATGCTTCAAGAATTTTGAGATGATCAGGATGATCTTTATCAACCTGCAGCGGAATCTGATGAGCCCGGAAGGTGCCCTCACTTTGAAGGCCATCGACAACTTTCGGTCCGGTCCAGCCTTTGGGTGAATTTAGTACAATCATTGGCCAGCGCGGTCGGGAAGCATCATTTTTTTCCCTCGCATTTCGTTGCATTTTGCGTATCTCAACAATAACTTTATCCAGAACACCGGCCATGAGCTGATGCATTTTTTCCGGATCATCCCCTTCCACGAAGTATGGTGTCCATCCATAACCACGGATCAACTGTTCCAGTTCCTCGTGTTCGATGCGAGCCAACACTGTCGGATTCGCTATTTTATAGCCGTTAAGATGTAAAATCGGCAGCACTGCACCATCGGTGATCGGATTGAGAAACTTGTTGGAATGCCAGGCTGTTGCTAGAGAACCGGTTTCTGCTTCACCGTCGCCGATAACGCAGGCAACGATCAGTTCAGGATTGTCAAAGGCCGCCCCAAAAGCATGACTGAGCGAATACCCCAACTCACCACCTTCGTGAATTGATCCCGGTGTAGTCGGGGCGACATGACTGGATATACCACCCGGAAACGAAAACTGCCTGAAAAGTTTTTTAAGCCCCTCTTCATCCTGCGAAATGTCAGGGTATATTTCGCTGTAGCTGCCTTCTAAATATGTATTTCCAACCAAAGCAGGACCGCCGTGCCCGGGACCGGCTATGTAAAACATGTCAAGATCATACCTTTTAATTACCAGGTTCAAATGGACATAGATAAAATTCTGACCCGGCGTGGTGCCCCAATGGCCGAGCAACATAGATTTGATATCTGATAATTTCAGCGGCTCCCTAAGCAGTGGATTGTCGTAGAGAAATAACTGTCCGACCGACAGATAATTCGCAGCTCGCCAATAGGCGTCCATCCTTTGTAACAAATCGGAAGATAAATGGTCTTCTGTTACCTTTATTTGGTTTTTTCCCATGAGTTCGGTCCTGTTTTTTTAATAGTATTTTTATCCGCAAAGAAACTCAAATCAATCATCTTCATCAAAGAACGATAGAGAGATACTGAATTTCGGCTTTTTTTCTGATTGATACTGTTTTCTGATCTTTAGGATCTTATCCTTTATGGCAAAAAAAGAATCAACTACTTCAGGATCAAAATGCTTTCCCCGCTCTTCTTTAATGATAGAAAATGCCCTCTCTAGAGTATAAGCTTCTTTATAAGGACGTTTTGACAAGAGAACATCGAAAACATCAGCGATCGCGGCGATCCTGCATTCAGCAGGTATTTCTATTCCTTTTAAACCGTGAGGATAACCGGTTCCGTTCCATTTTTCATGATGGTGCAGAGCAATGACCTCGCCCATTTTGATATATTCGGAGTCGGATCCCTTCAGGATTTTAGCGCCTATGATCGTGTGTTGCTTCATGATTTCCCATTCATCGGGATCTAGTTTGGACGGCTTCTGCAATATACTGTCGGGCATAGCTACTTTGCCGAGATCATGCATACATGCCGCATAAAGTAAAGTTTCGACAGAATCTTCTTTAAAACCCATCTGTCGTGCGATCGCCGCAGAATAAAGGCTCATTCGGTTAATATGAGCTCTTTCGCTCTTATCTTTGTAATCTGAAACTAATGAAAGCCTGTGGATCGTTTCTAATGATTCTGATTTGATTTTCTTTATACTGCGTTTATAATCTTCGGTCATAATCGAAACTTCAGACTCCAGTTGGTTCGTGAAATTTTTTGACAGGTCATTAAAAGCTTTGACCTTCAACAATGACCTGACCCTTGCTAAAAGTTCTGTTTTATCAAACGGCTTTGTAATGAAGTCGTCACAACCTGCTTCGATCCCTTTAACCCTGTCTTCGGTTTCCCACAATACTGTAACCAGAATGATAGGAAGCCGCCTGAATCTTTCATCCTGACGGATCAGTCGGGTAACTTCAAACCCGTTCAGTCCGGGCATCATTACATCCAAAAGAACGATATCTATGTCATGTTCAACAAGTTTATCCAGTGCTTCCTCTCCGTTCGATGCAGTTATAGTTTTATATCCCTGAGGTATAAGATGCGCCTCAAGAAGTTCAATATTCTGTTGCTGATCGTCAACAATTAATATTTTTGGATTTTCCTTCATGTAATAGCCTCCGGTGAAACTATCGGCAGAGTAAACAGTGCTCTAGTACCTTTTTTAAGACCTTCGGATTCAATATAAAATCTTCCTCCGTGCAGTTCAACGAGTTTTTTGGAAAGGGACAACCCCAATCCCGTGCCTTCAGTAATTCTTGAATAGGGAGTTTCAACGCGAAAAAAACCTTCAAATATCTTCTCGATGTTCTCGTGTGCAATTCCGACTCCGGTATCCCAAACCTCAATTTCAATTTCCGAATCATTTTTTCCGGCTTTCATTCCGATCTGACCGCCTTTATGTGTGAATTTTACAGCATTTGAAAGTAGATTGTAAATTATCTCTTTTACTTTGAGTTCATCTGCTTCAATATCAGGCAGGTTATCAGCGATTTCTGTTATCATCTCAAGTCTCTTTTTACTTACCATATTTTCAACAAGCATTGATATCTCATTCAGCACATTTTTTGTGGATAGAACAGATAATGAAAGCTTCATCTTTCCGGCTTCAATTTTTGCCATATCGAGGATCTGATTTATCAGCTGAAGAAGATGTTTTCCGCTGATCATGACATTATTTACATATTTTTTCTGCTTATTGTTTAGTGCTCCAAAGTTTTCGTCATAAAGCACTTCTGAAAAACCGATAATCGAATTGAGCGGGGTTCGCAGCTCATGTGACATATTTGCCAGAAATTCAGATTTCACACGGGCAGCTCGTTTTAACTCGGTGGCAAGCTCATTGAGTTCTTTACTGGCTTTTTCTAATCCGGCTTCAATTTCCTTACGCTGTGTAATATCCTCGATTGCTAAAAGAATTATTTTTTCCAAGCCTGATCTTCTTTCTATCTGACGGGCATTCAGAAGCATTATCCGCCTGCCGATAGTAGCAAAATCGTGCTCGACCTCATAATTATCGAATGTTGTTTTCTGCGGAAGAATAGTTTCTAAGAGTTCCTGAAGTTTAGGTATGTCCCATTGTTTATTGCCAAGATCGTAAATGAGTTGCCCGACCGTATCTTCCGGCTTGACTTTGAAGAATTCGTAAAACGAACGGCTTACCGAAACAACTCTCAGATCCTGATCAAGAACAATAAGAGATTCGCGAACAGTGTTTATAATGCTCTCGGAATATTCGTTAGATTCTTCAGCAGAAACCCTAATGAGATCTAATTCTTCTCTTGTTTTTTCAAGACATGTCCCGGTTTCCCTAAGTCTTGTGAAATCACGAAACACTCTATAGATCAAATAAGCCATAGAAAAAGCCAACACAAGCAAAATAGTGAACAGTACGGTCTCATCAATACGGTTTATTATTCCGTGCGATTTGTAAAACATTTATTTCTCCTATGTCAACCGGATTTATTATGTAGCTATCTGAAGTAAAACCTTGCTCCGAGAGCGGCATCAATTCCGAAACCTGTCGATGGCGTTAATTCCAAAGAAGGTGCTACTTCAATAAATATATCGAATGGATTTTCACGAGGCATCCATGCTACTCCCAAAACCCCTCGTATTGCAATAGATCCATCATCACCACGACTCTTAAAGCGACCGCCTATACCGTAGTAAACCGGAAAGCGTTCTACCGAATTAATCGCATTCCAGGCGTGCCACAGATAATCCATATGAAAATGCAGGTTACTGCCAGAATCATTATGGCGGTTGATAAATGACCATCCCAGGCCGAAATCCAGTGCGTTGTTGCTTCCTGTCCAGAGTTTTGCGCTTAATCCTGTAGGTTCTCCGATCATTACGCCCAGACCGAATCCTTTTCCCTGAGCATAAGAGATTTGAAGACCCATAAGAAGAACCGACAGAATGAGTGCTGTTTTGATTAGTTTCATCGTTGACTCCTTTTTTAATTTTGATTAGTTTTCACCCTTAGTAGAGGCTTAATTCAATGTACCATAAATTGCACTCATAAACAATCGCCCGAAAGGATGAATTTGTAGTTAATACCTTTGATGAAATGAAATCAGGAATTAACTATCTTTTCATCCCATTGGGCGATTGTGCATCAACCCTGTATGAGACATATTAAAGATTATGCATAATAAGGTAATAAAATATATCATTATAATTATTATCGGAATGCCCGTGTCCGTTCTGATGCTGCTCATGTTTCTAAATTCAGAACGCGGCAGAATTGCAGTATTATGGATCGTAAATAAGTATTCTCCAGTCAGAATCGAACTTAACGGATTGAAACTGAATATATTCAAAGGACAGTTTTTTTTAGAAGATCTGCGAATTTTCGACAAAGAAAATATTAAAATGGGCGGGATAGGAAAAATATTTATTGATATGCAGTTAAAACCGGTATTTTCCGGAAAATATGTAATTGATTCTTTGCTGATAGAAGATCTTTATGCAGATATTAACAGCGATCAGATAAAATTATTTTTGCAAAAAGATGAAGAGAAAGGCTCAAAAGTATTAGACCTTACCGTGAAAAATATAATAATTCAAAATACGGATATAAAATACTGTGATATAATCCGGTCTGCAAAATACGGTTTAAAAAATTACAGGATCACAGCTTCAGTAAATATCCGACAGTCTGATTATTTTCTTAAGCTCGAAGATTCAAAAGTCCGGATCAATTCTCCAATGCTCATCAAAACCTTAATCAATGACAGCCTGACAGTGGCTTCAAAAAAATCAAAACTGGAAATTAAACCTGCGAATTTTAAAACTGTCGAGACACTCCCGGTTGAAGCTGTTATCGAAGGAAGTATTGATCTCAGTTCCGTTTTTGAAAAGGGAGTTAAACCGGAAGACATATCGGTAAACATACGCATAAATACCCGATTGAGTCCGTTTTCTTTCAAAAAATTTCATTTAAAGAAACCTGTTGATCTTAAAGCCGATATGGACTGGATAAACGGCAAGCTGATTTCAACGATCAGTCTGATGCGCGATAATTCTAAGTTGAGTTTGAAAGGTAATACAACTCTGTTTGACGAAGAATGGCATATACTAAAGGATCCTGAGATATATATATCCCTGACCGGAAATAATATACCCTCAAAAGAATTTTATCCCGAAATTGATACCGAACTGAATATCAGTGTTAATGCTGAAGGAAGGCTGAATTCGCTGTCGGGAAATTATGATCTCACAACAACAGAAATAAAATATTCCGGAATTGAGATAGAAAATGTGTCTGCAAAAGGAAAATTCACAGGCAGGGATATTATTTTGGAGAGTCTGGATATTGCATGCGGTGGAAATAACATTTTTGCTGAAGGTGAAATAAATGACAGTAATTATTCAATAAGGGCAGATCTTAAAAAATGGGATTACACTTATCTGATCCCGGACAGTATGAATAGAAATCTGAACGGTTTTATTAACGGTTACATAGAAGGGAAAGGGAATTTGAAACAGCTGCAGGAATATAGGATTATAGCTGACCTGGATTCAATAATTTTAAACTTGACGGACAAAAATATAGTATCGGGTAATAAATTCAAAGCTGAGTTCACGAAAGATATGCTTAAGATTGAGAATTTCAGACTTGATCTGTTAAGCGAAGGTTTTCTTGAGGCTGAAGGTTATATGGACACGGGTAAAAATTTGAATTTCAGTATTCAGACAAACCTGCCTATACAGTCCTTAGCAGCATTTCAGCCGGTATTATACGATTCTGAAGGATTCGTAAAAGGTGATTTTGAGATCAAAGGCATAATGGGCGACCCGGAATTTAAAGGGAGAATCTATCTTGATAAAATTTCTTTTATTATCCCTGTTACTATGCAGAAAGTTTACGATCTTAACAGTGAGATTGTTCTTGCCTCAAATAAGATAAATATCAAATCATTTTCAGGGGGTATAGAAAAAGGAAAATTCAGTTTTGAAGGCAGTGTAGATCTGTCGGATCATGATATAAAATCCTCCACACTGATTTTTAAAAGCGTTGATCTGCCTGTAATTTACCCGGATTATTTTCAGGGAACTATAACTTCGAACCTGAATTATTCAGGCGATCTTAATAAGGGAAGATTGAGAGGTGACCTTATTCTTATGGAAGGGTTATATTATCAGGATTTTGATCCGTTCGGTAAAGCTTTCATAGACAAAGGTACAAAAATCCTGAAAAGCGCGGCAAGGAACGACTCACTGCCTGATGTGAGCCTTGACCTTACATTAAAAAGCCGTCATTCGATAGTCGTGGACAACAGCTCCGCCTTTATAGAGCTAAATCCCGATATTAAGATTAAAGGAAGCCTGTCTAAGCCGCTGATAACCGGAAGAACAACGATGCAAAAGGGCGGATTTATAGTTTTTCAAAAAAACACTTTTTCTGTCACGAGAGGAGTATTGGATTTTGCTCCGGTTCACGGAATTTTTCCTGTGATTGATATTGAAAGTGAATCGACCATCAGTGATTATACCATATTTCTTTCGATCTCCGGAAACCTGAAAGACCCGAGATTCCTGCTGTCATCGGAGCCTCAGAAGAGCCAGTCTGAAATATTAACAATTCTGCTTCTCGGAAAAAACGTAAATGAATTTCTAAAAGGAAACGAAACAGCTGTTTCGGGAACCAAGGAAAAATTTCTCGCGAACTGGATACATAATACATTTCAGCATGTTATATCGAAAAAATTCGGTCTTGATTATCTTGAATTCACTGTTACGGACGGTTTTTCGGATGATGATACTTCCGGAACCGGGTTGACGATAGGTAAAAACATTTCTGACAGGCTGACATTAAAATATTCAGCCTCAAACGATGCGTCTGAATTTATCCAGAAGGGAACAGCTGATTATCAGTTTTTTGAAAATATGATTTTCAGCGGATTCCAGACTACGGCAGGCAAATTCGGCGCGGAGATCAAGTACAAGCTGGAGTTCAGGTAAGATGAGGCATCATTTAAAATTATTAAGATCGATCTTTTCTGTCGTAATGATTACCGGAATATTTTTTAATATTTTCTGTGAAGATGAGATAAAAAAAGCTTTGGCTGCCGACAGAATATCAGATATAAAATTTCATAATATATATCCGTATTTCTCAAATGAACTGCTTGATATTATGTCAATATATCCGGGGTCGGTCTTCGATTCATTAAAAATATTCGGACAGGAAGAAATACTCCGCAAGTATTATAACCGAAAAGGTTACGATTCAGTTAAGGTTAAGATCGAATCTGAAAGAGTATCTGAAAAACTTGTAAAATTAGATATTAAAATCTTAAAAAGCGAATATCACTCACTCGATAGAATTGAAATTAAAGGGAATACATATTTCTCTGATTACAGATTGAAAAAGGAGTTGAAAACATTCTGGAGGAGTCTTCTTCCATGGGATGAGGCAGGAAGGTTCATACCGGATGAAATCGAGACTGACAATAAAAAGATCGAAGATTTTTACAGAGAGAGAGGTTTTGCTGATATCAAAATTGAAAATTCTTTCAAAAAAAATTCTGCTGATAATACTGCAGTTCTAACTTTTAAAATCGAAGAAGGACCGCTTTATTTTATAAAAATCAAAGGCAATAATTTCATTTCAAAAATTAGACTGAATAAGCAGATCGAACTGCTTTATAAGGGTCGAAGAGGCGAAGTAGCCGTCAGGCAGATAGCAAGGGCGATAAAAGAAAGGTATTCGGAACAGGGCTTTAGCGATGCCGAGATCGAATGGAAAGATACATTAAAAGTAATTAACGGAATTCGCCATAGAGAAGTAACTATTTACATAAAAGAGGGAAACAGGATAGAAATTGAAGATGTTTTTATCAATGGCAATAAATCATTTAAAGCAGAAAACCTCAAACCTTACCTGAACAGCGTTGTGAGCAGATGGTGGAGATGGACGGATTATTTCAATAAAACATTCTGGGAAGACGATATCAGGAACCTCAAAGCTTATTACGAACAGAGAGGTTTTCTGTCGCCTGAAATATCAGGAAGTCTTATATATTCTGATAATAATAAAGTAACCATAACCATTGATATAAATGAAGGTGTCAGAACCTATGTTCAAAAAGTTGATATTTCCGGCGCGGGTGAAATAATCAACAAAGAAGAAAAAAAGATCAGGTCGTCGCTTGAAGGGTCTTATTTTTCCTATGGCAAACTAAAGGATCATACTGATTATTTAATAGGATCGCTGGCGGCAAAAGGATATATCTATTCAAAAGTTAAAAACCGGGAGAAATTCAGTGAAGACAGTGCAACAGTTAAGGTGAAATTTGATATTGATTCAGGCAGCATTGTCATGACGGGAAAAATTTATTTCGCCGGTAATCTGAGAACTAAACCCTACAACATCAAAAAACAATTATTGATCAGAGAAAATGAAGCATTTTCAATTCTCAGGACTGTTGAAGGCCATAGTAACCTCAGAGAACAGAATATTTTCAAAACGGTAAGTATTGTAACACCGGGCATAGAAGAGGGAAAAGATACGATTGATATCCTGATAGAATTCAGGGAGTATCCTCCATACTACATCCACAGCTCGGGAGGATATGAGAGTTTTTCCGGTCCTTTTGCGGGTTTTTTGGCAGGTAATAAAAACCTTTTCGGAAGAAATAAAGAATTGAGATTCAGTACCGAAGCCTCATTTGTTAAGCAGGCTGTAACCTGCGGGCTTGCAGACCCTGCATTTCTTCACCGCAATATATGGGCAAATATCGCAGGTTATTGGGCAAGAGAGTTGCATTTTGATCCTGATTATGAAACCAGAGCTTTAGGTTTAGGTGCCGGTTTTAATTATAGATGGAAGGACAAACTTCACAGTTCAGCCCTGGCTCAGATAGAAAACAGGGAACTTTACCAAAAAACCGTGCTCGGAGAAGATTCGAATACCTTCAGAAATATCGGCAGATTAAGATTAATGCAGTCATGGGACAGAAGAAATTCTTTCTTAAGACCTAAAAAGGGTACATTCACTTCTGCTAAAATAGAATTTTCAACCGGATTGAACAATAACAGGGATGATTTTATCAAGTATATGTTCGATTTTAAATATTTCTATTCTCCGGTGGAATTTATTACGCTGGCCTTTTTTTCTCAATATAATTATCTGCAGGTAAGCGATAAGGATTTTCAGCCTCTAATAGACCAGCTGTTCTATCTTGGCGGAACGGGTACAGTCAGAGGAATTAATGAGAAAAAGTTCCTAACGGACAGTGACGGGAATTCTGTCGGAGGGAAAATTACTGCATTAGCTGTCTTTGAATCCAGGTTTGTTTATAAAAAGAAATGGGAGGTGCCTTTTTTTTGTGACACAGGTTTATTAACAAAAACGATCAAAGGAGATAAAACGATGATCAGAACGACAATAGGAACAGGGTTTAGGGTCATAACCCCAATAGGCACAATGGGTATATTGTACGGATTTCCGACAGATTTAAAGGACGGAAATGTAAATGGAGTTTTCCATTTCTCTATAGGATATACTTTTTAACGAACATTAGAAATCTTATTTCATCCTAAATTTATGTTGATCTTAACATTTTGTCCAGCTTCTATTGGAAAATATTTAAGCATTATTCGTAATTACTTCGACTGTCGTAGCGTTGTGCAGTGTGTATTCGCCATTATGATCTTCAGGTACATACACATCCCCGTCTATTTCGAGCATGCAGTTTTTATCAAGGCTGAAAGTATAGCTGGTTTCGCTCATCCTGCTCCATTTTGAAATGCCTGTAAGTGCGGACAGTGATTTTATGCTGTTGACAACAGGATTATTTCTCTCAATGTAGAAAAAAGGGAGTTCTGTCCCGGAATTATTTATTTTTATGAATTTGAATTTGGACAGATAGAATTTTGTGTTTATAAAAAATCCTGCAAAGATGTTTATCTGCTTTTGAGTTCCTGCAAATACTGTATTACAGCCTTTGAAAGCCGGAATTAGCCTTAAGCCGTCCCATGCGTAACCGTAGAGTGAATTGGTTTTTCTGTTCTTAAGCACGAATGAAGTGAATCCGAAACTGCAGTTGAAGAAAGCCTTTTTATCGTTTATCAGGCCGTAGCTGATCTTTTCGGTTTTAGCTCTTACGATAATTCCGACGGCTTTTTTGATGTTTTTCGTCAGCTTTAAAGACCCTATCAGGTTGTTTCCTGTGCCTAGCGGTATTATCCCGAGTTTGACTTTTCCGGCAAGCTGATTGTCATGTATGTATTGCAGACAGGCGTTTACTGTTCCGTCCCCTCCGGCTGCCACGATGGAGTCCCCTTCCCTGATAGACACAGGATCAATTTCCAGAGTTACGAAATGGCCGTGCTTAACAGTTTCGCCGAAAGAAAAATCGGCACCGCGGCTTTCAAGCTCTTCTGCGATACGGGCAATCTTTCCTGCGCTGTAGCTTCCGGATCTTGTATTTGAAATTAAATAAATCATGATTGAAATATAATCCTGAAATTTCTTTTATGAAATGCAAAAATCGGGGATGTATTGCCTCTGAATTCCGTTTCTGTCTTCGGGATAAAATTTGTCTAACGAAAGCACGATCTTTTTGTAGTTGTCGTTTATTGCTTCAAGGCTGC
>SLFX01000150.1 GCA_007124045.1 Candidatus Delongbacteria bacterium
GCAGGCAGTTTTGCCGTGATGTCCGGGCCTGCGAAGATACTGTTCGGCCCGGCTTTTGTCATCAGCCTTGCTGAAAGATTGACAACATCGCCGAGCGCAGTGTACTCCTTTCGCAGGTCAGAGCCTACTATGCCGCAGAAAGCTATTCCTGTTGAAACTCCTGCCCTGAATGAGAACTCAGGAATTTCCTTCAGACTCAAGGCGAAGTCTGCGGCACGGCTGTAGAGTTTCTCTCTGCCGGTCGGCGCACCGAAGATTACGAGCATCACTCCGCCCTTGTCGCCGAAGTCTATTTTATTAAAATATCCGCCGTAGGCGTGAGTCCTTCGTATCACTTCGGCGATCGGCTTTTCGAAACCTGCGGTTTCTTCAAAGCCGATGAAAACCGATACGATCTCTCTGAACTCGCCTCTGTCCTTCATTTCAAGAACAGAATCGGGTACGAACATTTTTTCAATTTCGGGCTGGTCAGTTTCGGTTTTGTTTTTGAGAGGGGAGAGGCAGAGTTCCTGCGGAGTGATGACAAAGTGATTTTCACCGGCAGGCTGCTTTTCTGCCTCAACAGATAGCTTCTCCATAAACTTTCCGTCTGCAACGATCTCCATCCTGTCTGCATGGTGTTCGGCTTTCGCACATCCGTCTATCGCTTCGCCCCTGAAGTAGTATGCCTTCTGTACTTCGGTATCAATAATCCCGAACTCGACTTCTCCGTGCGAAAGGCCGATCTTTACCGCGAGTTCAAATTCTCCGAACTTGGTATTTATGTTTCCTGCGTCAACGAAAAGTTTATTGATCTCGAACGCTGCGTTCAAAGCGTAATCTGCATCAGATTCGAAAACAGCCGTGAAAGCATCCCCCGCGAAGGTTGATACGAATCCGCCGTTATCGTAAATCGCCCTGATCGCCGGTGTGAAAATACTGTTGATAATATTGGAAAGTACTTCCGCGCCTTCTTTTCCTTGTTTCATGAGCGACCGTGTCATCGAAGTAAAACCCGAAATATCAACAAACATTGTAGATGCGGCAAAAGTGCCTGAAAGGATGTTCATTGATGCTTTTTCGGCTATAAGGTCAGGTATAAAGTTTTTCATTCTGAAATCCCTCCCCCGGATATTGTTAATTAAAAATAACAAGCATGAAGGGATTATGCAAGTTCAAAACACAGAGATATTTTTGATGTGTGTTATGCCTGATCCATATGCGGACTACTCAGGAAAAAGTTTATCCTTAGAATTACGACTGACCGGTATGTCGCTTTTTTTCTTGTCTTTCATCACGGCTACATACTTTCCGCCGAACCATTTTTTCAGTTTGTTCAAATGATCCATGTTTATTATGAAGCCTCTGTGAACCCTGACAAAATTTTTCGGCAGTTTATCCTCGAGTGAAGAAAGCGTGTCATTTATGATATATTCATCGTCATAAGTGCAGATCACAGTATATTTATTGTCGGCTCTGAAAAAATACACATCTGATGTATTGACGAAAAGAACCTCGTCTCCGATCTTTATATGTATTCTGGTCAGTTTATCCTGTTTATTTTTAAGATCGTTAAGAAGCGAAACTATACCTGAGTTCAGATCAGTTTTACCTGACTCACCGGGAGAGAATTTTTTGAGTTTATATATTGCCTTTGCAAGTCTTTCGTCTTCAATGGGTTTAAGGAGGTAGTCTATAGAGTTTGTTTCGAAGGCTTTGAGAGCGTATTCATCGTAAGCCGTCGTGAAAATGACCGTGGGAATATGTTCTATCTTCTGAAGTACTTCGAAGCCGTTCATTCCGGGCATCTGAATGTCAAGGAATATCAGGTCGGGTTTTAATGAATTGATTTTTTCGACGGCCGTAACCCCGTTATCCGCGGTATCTATTACATCGATCTCATCAAATTTTTCCAGTTTGTTCAGCAGTCCTTTTCTGGAAAGCTCTTCATCTTCAATGATCATAGTTCTGAAATACATAACACCGCCTATATTTTTTTTGGTATTCCGATCATTACTTTAAATCCTTTTTCCTTTTCTATTCTGAAAGTGTGGCCGGATCCGTAAACAAGATCGAGTCTGTCTTTAACGCTGGAAAGCCCCACACCGGTTCCTTCAGGTTTGCCCTGTCCTTCTTTCGAAACCCCGTTGTCCTGAACTGTAATTGTAACTTTACCGGGGATCTTTTCATAAACACTTACCGAAACCATTCCACCTTCAAGTCTGTTAGACAGGCCGTGTTTAATACTGTTCTCCACAAGGGGCTGGATGAGCAGGGGAGGTATCTGCATGTTTTTCAGAGTATCAGGTATGTCTAATGAATAATCAAGTCTTTTACCGAATCTGATCTTTTCAATTTCAAGATACTTCTCCACCATTACTATCTCTTCATCAAGCCTAACAAAATCGTTTTTTGATGTTCTGAGCGTATATCTTAAAAGGTTGGAGATGTTTTGCAGCATTTTTTTTGCAGAGTCGGGATCGAAATTAATAAGTTCGGATATTGAGCTTATAGAATTGAATAAAAAATGGGGATTTATCTTGAACTGAAGAGAAGACAGTTCAGCTCTGATCCTGCGTTCCTCCAGTCTGAGTTCATTGATCCTTTTCTGCTTAAGCATACGGTAGAAAACCATATATATTATGAGAAGAAGAACGGTAAAAACAGCAGCATAGATGTACCTCATATTTCTTTCCCTTTCGACCTTTAGCCTCAGCAACTCTTTGTCTGTCTCTTTTTTTGCTATTTCGTGGTCGATCTCTATCTTCGACAGAGGTATAAAAATATGTGAATCCTCCAATGAAAAAGAGTTGAGAAGCATATAATATTCGTTAGCTTTCTCAAAATCTTTCAGAAGATTATATATGCCGTAAAGCCCGAGGTAGTTTTCTCTGATCATGAAATCATTTTTAAAATCCACAGACATTTTTAGGCTCATTTTAAGATATTCGAGCGCTTTTTCGTATCTCCCGAAAACCTTGTGCATAGAGGCAAGATTAAAATAAACTACCGTAAGTCCCGAGGTGAGATTGGACTCTTTGAATATCTTTTCCGCCTTAAGATAGTTTTCGAAAGCTGTTTCAAAATTGCCCATCATTTCATTTATATCACCGATCCCGTTGTATGAATGACCTTTAAAAAACACACTGCCGGTCTTTTCTGCGTAGCTAAGCGACATGTTGATATAGTAGAGGGCTTTTTCATAATCAAATATGCCCCTGTATCCCAGAGCAAGAATATAATACGCCCTCGGCAGCAAGGGGTGGTTATCGGATTCGTTCGAATATTCCAAAGCCTGATAGGTATATTTCAGAGCTTTCTCAAAATTCTTTGAGTTTAATCCGACATCGGCCATTTTAAGAAACGAGGAAAACAGTTCCTCTTTAGCTTCACCTGACTGAAGGAGATCGGTTTTTTTTGAGTAGTAGTCGAGAGCTGTACTGAAATTTCTTGTGGCAAGGTAAATATCTCCAAGTATCTGATAAGTCGTAATAAGGCCCTCTTTGTATCCCGTCTCTTCAGAAATGTCCCTTGCTTCGAGAAGGTAGCCTATTCCTTTATGGATATCACCGAATTTTGTTACATACATTGCCGCAGTTCCTGTAAGAGCATCAACTTTTGCTTCGCCTGAGGCATATTCGATCATATCCTCATAGCAGTTTACCTTGTATCTTAAAATTATAGTGCTCTGTGCAGAAAGATATACAGGAGACAGGGTAAGAAATATCAAAAAGATGACGGTTTTCATTTTCCGTCTCCAAACAGAATTTTATAGTCGAATTCATATATTCTTATGGAGGAACCGAACGGGTTGGCGACGAAAAGCCTGTTTCCGTTCAGACCGATCCTTTCTATTCTCGAGATTCCGTTGATGATAACAGTTTTAATGTATCTGCCATCTGTGCCGAAGATATCTATAAGTGTCGAATCTGTTCCGTAAATGTCTGCATCCGAAGCTCTTCTTACCCATAATCTTCCGTGCATATCAATATGCATATCCTCAATAATATCTTTCTGTTTTTTTCGGAAAGGGGGCATTCTGAACAATTCGGACATCTTATTCAACCTTTCAGTTTCATCCTTTGTGAAAGAGACAGTTTCAAGTTCATTGGCGATCATGTATTTGGCTTTAAGATTATCGTTATATGCGAGGATCTTATAATATTTATCGGAGGATATTGCCACGAACAATGTGTTGGTAATGGAGTTGCGGACAAAGGGGAACACAGTGGTCTCAGGGTCGGTATTACCGGACAGAAATGAATCAAAATAACTGCTGAGCAATCTTTCTGTATTAAAAGATCTGTCAGTCATTTTTAAATCAAAGGCAAAATATGTCTCGTCCCGCCCTGCGGTACTGGCCCTGAAACTTCCGAAATAATATCCGCCGGGTAATTCTATAATGTTTTCGGGCAGTCCGTTTTCAAGTTCTATCTTTTCAAATTCATCAGGACCGGTCTGAATAAAAACAGACCTGCTTTCGGCACAACTGATTATAAGATCGTTGCCCGATGTGCTTAATGAAGATATAATACCTCCTTCAGGTGAAACCTTGATGTCTTTAAAAGAAAGAGTGTTTTGATCGAATACATGAATGTGATCTGATCTGTATCCGAGAAAATAAACAGTTCCGTCTGATCCGAAAGTTATATTATACGGGTGTTTGACTTTTTCAACAGATCGGTATATCTCTTTCAGGACGATTTCTTCAGGTTCAGAAAATCTTTCATTAATAACCTTTTTAAAATCCTGATCTTCAGCGTTATAAGCCGAGCACGATAACAGTATAAACAGCGCAGCGGAAAGATTCAGATATTTTGGTATTTTATTTATCACGATAAGTTCTCCCTTTTAAATCAATGATATGAAAAAGAACAAGTTTTATCATCATTTGTAAGATGAAAAGTGCTATTTGAACGACGAAAGACCATTTTAAAGGTGTGTATCACATTATCTGAAGTGTTTTTTTTCTGAATACACCTTTGATCTGCGACATGACAATTCCCGAAATAACGACCGATATGCCCAGTATTTTCTGAATATCGAAAGATTCTTTAAGGTAAAAATATGAAATTACGGCCGTAAATACGGGAATAAGATTCGTAAAAACATTGGTTTTTGAAATACCGATTTCTCTTATCGGGCGGATAATAAGGACAAAAGCCATAACTGAAGCGAAGAGAGACATTTGTACAAGAGTAAGAATCAGTACAGAGAAAGTTCCGTCAGAGACTGAAATTCCTATATTTTGCACAGTGGTCCTGTGTTCAAAAACGAAATAGAACGGCATGAATAAAAAACATCCGATAATGCTCTGATATTTTGTTATGGTAAGCGAAGAGTAGTTCGCTGCGAGTTTTTTTACAGTAATGCCGTATCCGACTGCACCCATGACAGCCATCAGAAGAAGCATTATCCCCTTAACGGTAAAATCTGCAGATGATGAGGGATTGACGATAATAATAACAACTCCCGCAAATGAAAGCGTAAGTCCGACTATATTGTAAATATTGAGCCTTTCGTTAAGTATCCTGAAGGCAAAGACCGGAGTTACTACCGGTATTGTCGAAATTATAACGGCTGCAATGGTGGGCGAAACATATTGCATTCCGAAAGATTCTCCCATAAAGTATATGAAAGGTTCAAAAAAGGAGAGGAGGAGCAGGTAGAGATAATCTTTTTTAACAAGTTTTTCTTTCGTTTTAATAAAATATTTAGTTACGACCATCAGGATAAGTGAGGCGAGGATAAGCCTGAAAAAAGTCACCGATACCGGGCCGATGTATTCCAAAACGATCTTATACCAGATAAATGTCATAGACCAGAAGACCATCGGTAGTACGGCAAATGCATATATTGTAAATTTTTTCATTCTGTTTTCGGTTTTAATTCATAAAAAAGGGCAGAGAAATCTGCCCCCTGCCCTGAATCTTTGTAGTCAGTTATCAGTTATCCGATATCTTTTTTATAAGATCAACAACCCTTGAAGAATATCCGTACTCATTATCGTACCATGAAACAACCTTTACGAAATTGCCCTCTATGACTTTTGTAAGTGCCGAATCAAATATGGACGAATGAGGATTTCCTATGACATCAACACTGACAATAGGATCAGTGCAATATTCCAGAATCCCCTTCATCGCATCAGATGCCGCTTCCTTGACGGAGGCGTTAATTTCTTCTGCGGTCACTGACCTGTTCAGCTCTAAAGTAAGATCTACCACCGATGCGTCCGGCGTTGGAACCCTCATGGCAAAACCGTCCAGTTTGCCCTTCAGTTCGGGAATGACCAGTCCTACCGCTTTTGCAGCACCCGTACTTGTCGGGATGATAGACATTGCGGCCGCCCTGGCCCTTCTAAGGTCCTTGTGCGGAGCGTCAAGGATAATCTGGTCGTTAGTGTAAGAGTGTATGGTGTTCATAAGGCCGCATTTAATTCCGAACCTGTCGTTCAGAACTTTAGCTACGGGTGCGAGACAGTTAGTTGTACATGATGCATTCGATATGAATAACGAGCTGTTGTTCAACACATGTTCATTCACCCCCAGAACTACTGTTGCATCAACATCTTCGGCAGCAGCTGCCGGAACGGTAAGAATAACCTTTTTAGCACCTGCCTTTATATGTTTACTGATCTTTTCCCTGTCTCTGAAAACGCCTGTTGCCTCGACAATAATATCCGCTCCCAGAGAACCCCATGGAAGGTTTTCCGGATCTTTTTCAGAATGTATTTTTATCGATTTGCCGTTGACAATTAAATTATCACCGTCAGAGCTTACTTCTCCTTTGAATTTGCCGTGAACAGAATCATATTTGAGCAAATGCGCAAGCGTTTTGGCGCCGGTAAGGTCGTTTATACCGACGACTTCGATTCCCTCTCTTTCCTGAATAATGCGGAAAACTATCCTTCCGATCCTTCCGAACCCGTTTATTCCTACTTTTACAGTCATCTTTATCTCTCCTGTTGATATTTAAGACAGTTCGAAAAGTATAAACTAATTCCGTGATTGTCAAGATAAATTACATGAATTTTAGTATAATCAGATGTTTTCCGCCTCTTCTATGAACTGAATAATTTCTTCATAGTATTTTTCGGCAGAGATTTTAAGTTTTTCAAAATACAATTTTGCCTGGGCAAACGAATTCGATTGCGCGTGTTCATCGAGTTTTATGCATAACCTGTTGAATTCGCGGGCTTCAAAATTCAATGAAACGCCTTTGAGGCCGTGAGCTTCAAATTTTAATGATTCATGATCGTTTTTTAAAATAGCTGATTCAATCTTACTGATCTTCCTGGGAAGTTCTTTGGCAAAAAGCCCGAGTATTTCCGAAAAGGATTCCCTACCGAATGATTTTTGTTTTTTTCTGAAATCATCAATACTGATCACCTGCCACTTATTATCATCGGTTTTGATATTTTTGTTATTATTTTCTTCATATTCGTCAAGATCAGAATTTCTTACTGAAACGGTGCAGTATTTTGATATTTTCTGCATGAGTTCTTTCTGATCAACAGGCTTGGGAATAAAATCGTTCATTCCGGCATCCATGAATTTCTTCCTGTCATCCAAAAGAGCCGATGCTGTAAGTGCAATTATGGGAATGTCAAAATAGTCAGAATCTGTTTTTCTGATAGCTTTAGCGGCTGATATTCCGTCCATCACAGGCATTTGGCCGTCCATCAAAATCAAATCATAGCTGTTTTTTGCAAGTTCATCAAGGGCTTCCCGTCCGTTCTCGACTATTTTGAAGCTGATGTTTTTCTTCTTCAAAAGCGCGGATATATACTTCTGATTGAAGATATTGTCTTCCGCCACAAGAATATTCAGTTTCTCAATATCTTTGATAGATCCGTTAAAATCATTCATAGAATTTTCATTATGTTTCGTCTTATCCGCTCTTTGCAGATTTAGAGTAAAATAAAACCGGCTGCCTTTTCCGGGTGATGACTCAACCTTTAGATCGCCGCCGAGCAGTTCGACGAGTTTTTTGCTTATCGTCAACCCGAGACCTGTGCCCCCATATCTCCGTGTAGTACTTACATCCGCCTGACTGAATCTTTCAAATATGGTCCCGATCTTATCCTCATCTATTCCTATTCCTGTGTCTTTTACGCTGAAAAGTATAACAGTACCGTCTTGAGTTTCATCCGTTATTTTTACAGAAAGAGTAACTGAGCCCTCATGTGTGAACTTGCAGGCATTACCCATAAGATTGTTCAGTATTTGGCTGAGTTTAAGACTGTCGCTTATAAAATAACCTTCAATAGCTTTCGGATCATAGTCATGCTTGAATTCGACGCCCTCATTCCGGAGTTTTATCTCATAGGAAGCCGAGACTGATCGTATTAGTTTATTCAGATCGAATTCAGTTTTCTCGACTGTTATATTTCCCGACTCGATCTTGGATATGTCCAGTATATCGTTCAGTATCCGCACAAGAATATCCGATGAGGCTTTTATAGTGTCGGCAAGTTCTTTCTGATCTTTGGAAAGTTCTGTTTCGGACAATAGATCGGTCATGCCGTGAATAGCATTCATCGGAGTGCGGATTTCATGGCTCATATTAGCCAGAAATCTGGATTTTTCATAACTTGCCTGTTCCGCTTTTTCCTTGAGCCTTATCAGCTCTTTCTCGGCTTCTTTTATCCTGGTTATATCAATGAACGATTCAAGGATGAAATTTTGCTCATTTACATCGATCAGGCATGCTTTTTTTAGCACGGCTATCTCTCTTCCGGATTTATGCACGATTTTCCTTTCGGAATTGTCAATGTTTTTGCCTTCGTCCAATATGGGGCATTTATTGATCTCTGCGGGACAGAATGAAAAATTACATATTTTACCGATAAGTTCATCCGGTTCGTATCCCAGTGTCTCAAGTCCGGCTTCATTTATTTTAACAATTTTTCTGTCTGAGGTGTCTATCAGAACAATTCCTACGGGTATGGATTCGTATATTTTCGAAATGTAGTCCGTATATTCAGCGAGCTCTTTCCGTTTGGCGTCCGATAACTCGATCTCAGTCTCCAGCATTTTGTTCTTAATCTCAAGATCTGACCTGTATTTGATTATTGTCTCCTGAACTTGTTCGGCGAAATTCCTGAACAGAAAATAATACATTGTGAGAAATACGGATATAAGACCGAATATCAGAGCGATCCGGAATATAAAATCCTTTTTATATCTTTTGACATCAGCTGCAAGGATATCTTCTATCTGACTCTGGTAATAACCCTGGGCGAAAATCCACTGGAATTTTGGATAAAGTCTGAAATAAGAAGTTTTCAGATCATTTTTTTGCGTGACAGGATCTCTGTAAACATAACTCACAAAAGCTTCGCCTGACTCCCGGATCTGTCTCATGAATTCTTTTCTGAACTCAAATCCTTCAATATCTCTATAATCTTCATCTATCAGATTGCCTACAAGATCGGGTCTGTTCGGGTTTACAAGCATTACCGCAAAATCTTTTCCTCCCTCAGGCTTAAGCAGCTCATAAATGAAAATATATTCCTGAGAACCTTTCATGTTCATTTCCGTTATTTCTTCAAGAACGATCTGTTTTACGGTGCCTTCAGGAACGCCGTGATCGGGACAGGCGGTTTTCAGCTCGATATACTGAGAGTGTACACGGGTACGGTAGTCGGTGTTTTCCACGATTGCGTCAACTTCGAATTTTATTCTTTCGCGAAAAAGCCTGTCGAGGTGATTTGAAGTAGATTCTATGTTGTCTTTGAACTCATAATAGTATTTCGGAGTGTAGATGAGTATCAGCATCACAGCAATTGCGGCAACCATTACAAATGAATACTTCAGTATCATTTTTGAAATATTATTCTCGTCGAAGTGTATGAACCATTTCATAACGGGCTCCGAAAAACTCTATATCCCCAATTATACGAAAAAAAACTCTATTTGTAAATAAAATAATTGTAAATATCGAAACTACTGCTTATATTTAACCGCATTAATTGCGGATGTGCTTTCTTTATCAAACAAATTTGAAGGTTTACGATGTGTAAAGATGAGATATACAGAAAAATATTCGAAAAAAGTGATTCGAAAAAAGATATTTTCTTCATTGCCGGACCGTGTGTTATCGAATCGAGAGATCTCGCATTCGCTGTTGCGGAAAAACTTGCATTTTTCTCAAAAGAAAATAACCTTTTTTTTATTTTTAAATCTTCGTACAGAAAGGCCAACCGGTCAAGTATAGATTCATACTCGGGGCCGGGTATAGATGAAGGTCTGAAGATACTTTCTGAAATAAAAAAAGAGTTCGGACTGCCTGTTCTGACCGATATTCATGAATCAAATGAAGCCTCGGCGGCGGCTGAAGTTGCTGATATAATCCAGATACCCGCTTTTTTATGCAGGCAGACTGACCTGCTGGTTTCGGCGGCGAAAACAGGAAGGGCGGTAAATATAAAAAAAGGTCAGTTCGCTTCGGCGAAAGAAATGGAATTCGCTGCCGCCAAAGTTGTTTCCGCAGGTAATAACACAATTATACTGACGGAAAGGGGAACGACCTTCGGTTACAACAACCTTGTAGTTGATTTTAGAAATTTTATGGATATGAAAAAAATCGGGTTTCCCGTAGTTTACGATGTGACTCATTCACTTCAGCGTCCCGCAGCTGACGGAAAGGTTTCCGGAGGAAACCCTGAGCACGCAGTGAAAATGGCCTGCGCTGCTGTAGCCACAGGATGTGTTGACGGTATATTTTTCGAGACACACACTGATCCCCGTTCGGCTCTTTCTGATGCGGGTTCTATGATAGATATACCGGCAGCCTTAGAGCTTATGCAGAGAACAGTTGAACTCTACAGAGGAATGAACAGAATATGAAAGAAATAAAACTTGTTATACTCGATGTTGACGGAGTGATGACGGACGGTATGGTGTATTACGGTTCCGGAGGTGAAATAATGAAACCTTTTTCGGTAAAGGACGGTTTTTTTATAAAGCATGTTTGTCCCGGGGCCGGTATTAAATTCGCAGTCATAACGGGCGGATTTCCCGATATAGTAAAAAAAAGGGCTGAGGTTCTGGAAATCGAAGATGTTTTCTTCGGTCATGTTGACAAATCGGAAGCGTACAGGCAGGTGCTTGATAAGCATTCTCTGTCCGATGATGAAGTTGCATATTTTGGTGATGACTGGTTCGACTGGTCGGCAATGAAGTTCGCAGGGTTGAAAGGGGCGCCTTCAGATGCCGCGGAAGAAATAAGGGAAAGGGTGGATTTCGTTTCTGTTTCCGCATCGGGTCAGGGTGCTGTAAGAGAATTTCTCGAATTTATACTTAAAAGGGACGGCAAGTTTGAAGCTGCCAAAAGCAGATATCTCGATTAAGATCGCCATAATTGCGGTCGTTTCTTTACTTTTTTCATGCGAGTCCGGAAAAATAAGCGTGGGAAGAGAATCCGGTACAGAGGAAACAGTTCCGGATAACCGTATATGGGATATGGATATTACCATAACGGACGGAAACGCTATAAAAGCGATCGTTAAGGCCGGTGTGGTGGAAAGAAATTATTTTACCGATCACAGATATTCAGTGAGCCGGATCAACTCGGGTCTGGCGATAGATTTTTATGACAACGGAAAAGTATCGGGAAGGCTAAAAAGCAGAAAAGGGTCTATAAATGATCTGAGCGAGGTTTTTACGGCAGTAAAAGATGTTGTTTTTACTTCACTTTCGGGATACACCGTATATACTGACACACTGATATGGGACAGAAAGAAAGCACTTATATTCACCGATACAGATGTAATGATGATAAGAGACGGCAGGGACACTCTTTACGGTGAGGGTTTCAGGGGAGATGACAGATTTGAATCTTATGAGATCAAAAGGCCGCGCGGGAAAGCGGTTATTGATTAAATCCGGTAATAATCGTTAGGAGGTTTTTTTGATAAAGTCAATGACAGGTTACGGGAAAAGTTCGCTGTCTTTCGGGGATTTCGATGTTGAGGTTGAAATTAAAAGTGTTAACCACCGCTATCTCGATATAAATATTAAAATGCCGCACGGATTATGGCTGACCGAGATAAAACTCAGAGAGATTTTGAAGGAAAGGCTCTCAAGAGGAAGTATAAGCGCACAGGTGGTCGTTAAGGAATCGTCTGAAGAAAAAAACCGCAATTCTTTTGATCTTGAAAAAGCCAGATCATACCTAAGTTCGCTTCAAACGGTGAAAAAAGAGCTGGGGATCGAGGGCGATATACGGGTCGATACACTTCTTCAGCATTTTGATATTTTTGCCGACAGGACAGGGGGCGATTCCGAAGATATTGATGAAACTATCAGAAAATGTTTTATTTCCGCATTGGAAGATATGATATCCTATAGAGAAAAAGAAGGCATGAACCTTCAGGTCGAATTCGAAAATCGGATTTCGGATCTTCAGGACCTTGTGGATGAAACCGAAAAAAGCTCTTCAAAAGCATCGCAGGTGCAGTTTGAAAGGCTGCTTGAAAGGATAAATAAAATGTGCCGCCCGGACGATATTTCAAAGGAAAGGCTTGAGCAGGAACTGGTTCTGATAAGTGACAGAGTTGATATAACGGAGGAAATTTCAAGGCTGAATTCGCATATATCCCTTTTTAAAGATTCTATTAAGCAAAATAAAGCTGTCGGAAAGATAATTAATAATCTTATTCAGGAAATGCACAGGGAGGCCAGTACGATAAGCGCAAAGACCAATCTTACGGAAATATCCCATCTTTCAGTCAGAATGAAAGAGATAATTGAAATGATCAGGGAGCAGGTTCAGAATGTCGAATAAAGGGAGACTGATAGTGTTTTCGGCACCTTCAGGAAGCGGTAAGACCACTCTGATAAATATGCTGATGAAGGATCATTCGGGGTTTATTTTCTCGATTTCAGCGACTACAAGACCCCCCAGGGGGAATGAAAAGGACGGAGTCGAATATTTTTTTCTTTCCGAAAGTCAGTTTACAAAAAAAATTAAGAATAATGAGTTTGTTGAACATAAAACCGTTTACGGCAACAGCTACGGAACACTGAGGTCATTTGTAGAAATAAGCCTGAAAGAGGGAAAGAATATTATCTTCGATATAGATGTTCAGGGCGCACTTGCAATAAAGGATCAATATCCGGATGATGCTCTGATGATATTTATATACCCTCCTTCGATCGAAGAGCTGAAAAAAAGACTGATCATCCGGGGCACAGATTCAGAAGAAACGATAGAAAATCGTTTAAAATTCGCCAAAAATGAGATGGAAAAAATGAAAGAATATTCGTATAATATATGCAATGACTCGCTGAAGGATACTTATGCGGAACTTGAGCGGATATTGAAAAAAGAAGGTGTAATTTAAATTAGGGAAACCGGAATGAAAAAAAAGTACGACATAATACAAGACAGGGACGACAGAAAAGTCAGTCAGGAGCAGTATGAGAACAAGTGCGGCAATATTTATGAGTGCGTAATGGTTATCGGCCAGAGGATGAGAGAAATAGAAAGAAGGAACTCGGAAGAATTCGAAAAAGTCAGGAATGAATTTATAGACGAAAAAACCGATAAAGAGTACAAGAACGAGTTCATTCCTGATATTGACGAAGAGGACCTGCCCGTTTTTCCGAAAGCCATCAGACAGTCAATGAATGAAATGCTAAATGATGAACTGGAATGGGAGTATGAGGATCTCACAAAGCTCGAAAACTAAAAATATAGTTATCGGAATAACCGGCGGCATTGCGGCTTACAAAAGTTGTTATCTAATCAGGTATTTCAAAAAAGCCGAGCATAATGTTAAAGTCGTCATTACCGGGAACGGACTTCGGTTCATTACTGAAACAACACTCAGGACACTTTCAGGAGAGCAGGTATATTCAGATACTTTCGCCGATTCAAACGAGTGGTCAACAGAGCATATTTCGCTAACAGACTGGGCCGATCTTTTTATCGTGGCACCGGCGACGGCCAACATTATCGGCAAGCTCGCGAACGGCATAGCTGACGATGCGCTTTCAACTGCCCTGCTCGCTTACAACAAAACGCTTATTATCTGTCCTGCCATGAACGATAAAATGTACGGCAATCCCGCAGTTCAGAGAAACATTAAGACACTGAAAAAGCAGGGCGTTGTTTTTTTTGAACCTGGAACAGGGTATCTTGCGTGCGGTTACAGTGCAAGAGGAAGGATGGCCGAGCCGGAAGATATATACAAAGAATCACTCTATTATCTGAATGGAACGGCATCGCTCAAAGGCGTGAAGGCAGTAGTTTCCGCAGGAAGAACCGTCGAACTGATTGATCCGGTAAGATATATCTCCAATTTTTCCAGCGGCAAGACAGGGTTCAGAATAGCCGAAGAAGCGGCATTTAGAGGTGCTGAAACAGTTCTCGTGACCGGCCCGACGGAAGAAACATGCGGAAGCCGCATAAAAAGGAAGGATGTCGTTTCGGCAGATGATATGTACAAAGCTATTATAAAAGAGGCTTCGGATGCTGATATAATCATTATGTCTGCAGCTGTGGCGGATTACTCTCCATCACCTTCAAAAACAAAATTAAAAAAATCTGATAAAGTTTTTAGCCTGGAGCTTAAAAAAACCGGAGACATTCTTAAAGAGCTTGGCAGAAAGAAAAGAAAAGGCCAGATACTCGTCGGATTCGCTCTTGAAACGGATAATGCAGAAAAGAACGCTCTGAAAAAGCTTAAGGAAAAGAACCTCGATGTGATCGTTCTTAATGAGACAGGAAAGGATAATCCGGCTTTCGGATCAGACACGAACAGGATAAAGATAATAACTTCTGAAAAGAGTGAAGCTTTGCCCGTGCTGGAAAAAAGCGCGATCGCGGCTGTGATACTTGACAGAATAGAGAAGATACGGGATAATTGTTCAAAGTAACCCGGAGGATTTTATGTACAGAGCATTACTGCTGATACTCACTCTGAATATTTTTGTCTTTGCAGCGAGCGGAGCACCTGAAATTCCCGCAGAAAGTATAAGGGAACAGAAGTCTCAGGAAAAATCAGTTCCTTTACAAAGATTGACTGCAGAAATGAAAGAGGTCGGTGAAGTCGATTTCAGGCTGGGGGAACTCAGCGTAAGAAACCGTACGGGAAAATCGGCTCTGGATGAGGAGGACGGTGTTTTCGAAAAGGACACTCTCATTACCGGAAGAGAGTCAAGGTGCGAAATAAGGCTGAATGACGGAAGTATAGTGAGACTTTCTGAAAATACGAGATATGTAATAGACCGTTTCAGACAGACAGGCGATAAAGTTGAGTTCAGCGGTCATCTGTTTGCAGGTGAATCATGGACAAATGTTGACAGGTCTGATTCGAAACAAAAAGATTTTCATGTAAGATCTCCGATAGCAGTGGCCGCTGTTATAGGAACTGCTTACAAAATGACATCGGACGGACAGATAACTGAAATTTCCGTTCTTGACGGAAAAGTTGATGTTGATCTCGAACAGGAAAAAAAGGAGGAGCTGAAGATCGAACCTCCAAAACGCGATACGGGAAGCCTCGCTCCGAGACAGTCGATGGCTCCCAGGCAGATACCGGGCCCTTTCGAAGTGACACTTTCCGAGTGGATATCTGTTGTAAAAGGCGAAAAGATAAGCATAAGATCAGACGGTAAGTACAACAAGGAAAAAACAGATATTAATGTCCTGATCCAGGAATGGGACGCTTTTAAAGCAAGACGATAAATTTTAAAGGGCAATTCGGTTGCCCTTTTTTATAACTTAAAAAGGAGTCTGCATGAAGAAATTTTATGAACAGCTTACAGATAAACAGCCGTGGAATGGCCTCTTCATGGGCAACCACGCGGTCGCGAGAGCAATGCTCGAAGCGGGTGTAAAGGTCATAACCAGTTACCCCGGTTCGCCCACTCCGGAAATAGCTGAGGCTCTGAACAGTGTTCCTCAAGAAATGAGAGATTATCATTTTGAGTGGGCGACGAACGAAAAGGTCGCGACCGAAATAGCCTTCGGATCAAGCATCAACGGCAACCTTTCGACCGTGTTTTTCAAATCGGTCGGGCTCAATGTAGCTTCGGACTCGTTCGTTCAGCTCGGTCTTATGAACCTGACGGGCGGCCTCGTTATCATACTCGGAGACGACCCCGGAGCCAACTCGAGTCAGAACGAACAGGACAACCGGCATTTTGCCAGAATGTCCTACATTCCGGTCATGGAGCCGGCGACACCTGCCGAAGCTTATCAGATGTTCCTTGAAGCCGCAAAGCTGTCGAAACAGCATCAGATGCCCATTATTTTAAGGCTGACGACACATGTATGCCATGCTAAAGAGCTTATAAAATTCGGATCAGTAGGGGAGAGCAAAGGATTCAGGGCTGATTTCGATGCAAAGAACGGGCCTTACCTTCCGATAACCAGAGCCGTTTTCCCACTCAAGAAAAAGGCCATGGAAAAACTCGATCTTCTAAAGAAAGTGTCTGAAAAGTCTCCCTTCAACAAAATATATTCGCCTTTCGGAAGCGGAGATATCAACGGCAAAAAGCTCGGAATAATATCATCATCCATGCCGGCACTTTCAATAATGGAAAATCTCGATAAAGCAGGGAAATCTGTCGATCTTCTTCAGATAAATTTCAGCTACCCCATGCCCGAAGAGATGATATCGGACTATTTGAAAGGAAGGGATGAAGTTTTGATAATCGAAGAACTTGACAGGATAATGGAGTACGAGATCAAATCACTCGCTTTCGACAGAAATATAAAGTGCAGGATCCTGACGAGAGGGACTCATGAAGAGATAATGGGAGAATTGACATCAGAACGGACATGGGATATCCTTTCCGGCCACTGGCCGCAGGTGTTCGAAATCAATATTGATCCTGTACATGAGCCTTTCGCGAATCCGAGGATCGCCCAGATGTGCCCCGGGTGCGGCCACAGGTCGGCGTTCCACGCCATAAAGCAGGCACTTCCAGAAGGCACCATTACAGTCGGCGATATAGGCTGTCACTCGCTCGGGTTCTTTGAACCTTACAATATGGGTGAAATGCTTCTCTCCATGGGACACTCGAACGGGACCGCAGCAGGTCTGACCATAGGAAACGAAAGGCGCAAAGTTCTCGCATTCATCGGCGACTCGACATTCTTCCATGCCGGACTTCCCGCAATAATCAACGCTGTCCTCTACGATCACGACTTTACGCTTGTCGTTATGGAGAACAACACCACTGCGATGACAGGACATCAGCCTCACGCAGGCACGGGCGAGATCGGAGAAAAGATATCAATAGATAAAGTTCTCGAATCTTTCGGAGTGAAGTTCATCAGAAGAATAGACACATACCAGCAGAAAAAGCTCGCCGAATACATAAAAGAATCATTGGATCACAAGGGATTTTCAGTCGTGATAGCAAGCCATCCCTGCATGCTCAAATTCATGAAGCAGCAGAGAAGAAAAGAAGGATTCGTTCAAAAACATGTCGAGATAGATCAGAATAAGTGCGAAAGGCACCTGACCTGCATTGAGAAATTCGGCTGTCCGTCTTTTAAAAAGAATGATGACGGAAGCATAACGGTCAACGAAGATCTCTGCATAGGTGACGGTTCATGCAGGCCGACCTGCCCAGTCAGTGCGATAGATTTTAAGAAGGAGGCGGAATAATGAAAGATTTGAATATATATATGTGCGGAGTGGGCGGACAGGGAATAGGATTGCTCGCCGAAGTATTGCTTAGAGCCTGCCATAAAGCCGGCTACGATGTAAAGGGAGTTGATACTCACGGTCTTGCGCAGAGAGGCGGAACCGTAATCTCTCACCTCAGGATCGGAAAAAAGATACACACGCCTCTGATCCCTTCAGGAAAAGCGAACATAGTGATAGCACTCGAAAGGCTCGAAGCGGCAAGAGCAGCCTCCGAAATGCTTGCCGAAGGCGGCAAAGTGATATATTATGACGCAGAGTATCAGACCATAGGGAACAGGCTCGGCAAGTTCAAATATCCCACTCATGAGGAACTTGAGAACACAGCCAATGCTAAAAAAGGTGAGGCAGTAAGAGTTTTTGAAGAAGATCTTGCCGACCCGAGAATGCAGAACATTGTGCTTATTAAAAAGATAATTGAATTGGAGTGGATAAGCGGAGTAGATATTGAAAAAGTTTCCGAAGCTCTTGTTGAACTGATGCAGGGGAAAATGCTGGAAAAAAACCTGAATCTGCTGAAAGTTTAATCTTTATAACATTTTATGATATCAATTCTGATGCCCGTAAAAAATTCGGGACGGTTTTTAGAGAAAACACTAAACTCGATCCTTGATCAGACATTTACCGATTGGGAGTTATGTGCAATTGACGACGGTTCAACGGATAATTCAAGGATCATCCTGGAAGATTATGCCTCTGCAGATGAAAGGATCAAAGTATTCGACAACGGTTTCGGAAAAGGCATTATACCTGCGCTCAGAACAGCTTTTTCAAAAAGCCGCGGATCTGTTATAACCAGAATGGATTCCGACGATCTTATGGAAAAAAACAAGCTTTTCTCGCTTCAGAAGATCCTGACTGATGCCGGTAAAAACCATGTGGCGTGCGGTCTGGTAAGCTGTTTTTCTGATTTAGGTGTAAAGGACGGATACAGGAAATACGAATCGTGGCTGAACGGGGTACTTTCCTCTTCAGATCCCTTCGGCGAGATATACAGAGAATGCGTTATACAGTCATCATGCTGGATGATCTTCAGGGAAGATCTTATAAGGTCTGAGGCGTTTTTGCCTTCAGTATATCCTGAAGACTATGATCTTTGTTTCAGATTCTACAAGTACGGAATAAAACCTGTTGTTTGCAAAGAAGTTCTTCACTACTGGAGGGATCATCCAGACAGGGTTTCCAGAAACGATCCTGCATACTCAGACCAGCAGTTCTTTGACCTTAAACTGAAATATTTTTTTGAGATCGAGCGCGACAGAACAAAAAAACTGGCAGTGTGGGGAACGGGAAAAAAAGGGAAAAAGCTCGTGAGGAAAATTTTTTCCGGATACGAAGATGATGTGTTATGGATTACAGGCAACACCAAAAAGGCAGGCGGGATGATATACGGCATCAAAATTAAATACATTTCTGTGATAAACGACTATGAATCCTATCAGACAATAGTAGCGGTATCATCTCCCGAAGATCTGAATGATATTGAAATATTTATGGCAAGCAGCGGATCTGTTAAAAACAGGGATCACTTTTTTTTCTGTTGAAAACTTCATATTTTGTTGGTATATTCACTCTCTGTGATTATTTGCCCTAAAAGGAGGTAAGGTTTGGATAAAACAGAAAGTATTTACAAAGATATTTGCGAATCGGCCAAAAATCTGCCGGCCGTTTCAAAAACATCGGCGAACGACTTTAAGAAAAAACTGCCTGATATGCTTGAGTATGTGGACATGAGACTTCAGCAGACAGAGGATATTGATGCGCTTTTAAGTAATAAAAGATTTTCTGTTGCACAGAAATTCAGTAAAGAAATGACAGGCCTTCTGTACAATTTGTTCAGCCTTGATTATCAGGATACTATATGCAAAAGCGTACCTTATCTTATGAACACTTACCGGGAAAAAGGTATAAAAGATACTTTCTTCAAAATATTTTTTCAGTATCTTAAAAGTTCTGTTTCGGAAAAACTTACCCTGCCTGCTTCTATCGAGATAAACAAAATACTTTATTGGATAAAAGAAAACATTGATGATCTTCTGTCAGTTTCTTCAGATGGCACTGTTATTGAAACCCCCGCAGCAGGAAAACTTTCTGAAGCAAGAGATGCATTTCTTAAAGCTCTTCTTGAAGGCGATGAGGAAAAATGCTTAAAGATCGCCGATGACTATGCCGGGACAACAGACGAAATATCCGATCTATTCGTCCATGTTATCCAGCCTTCCATGTACGAGATCGGAAGTATGTGGGAGAGGGGAGACATTTCAGGTGCAAAAGAACATCTCGCCACTATCATAGTTTCCAAGATCATGTCAATAGTAGGATCGAGATCGAAAAAAGAGCATAATCCCGAGAAAAAACTGCTTATAGCTTCAGCGCCGGGTGAATTTCATCAGATCGGGGGATGGATGCTTTCAGATCTTCTGGAGTATGAAGGTTGGGAGGTGAAAAATCTCGGTGCAAATACTCCGGGGGATTTTCTGATCGACTTCATGAGAGAGTTCAGACCGGGCACACTTGCATTGTCGGCGACAATAATGGACAATGTCGAGGCTGTAAAAGATGTTATATCAATAATTAAAGATGACGATGAACTCAAGGACACTAAGATAATTGTCGGCGGGAAAGTTTTTAACGACAATCCCGGTCTCTGGGGAAAAACCGGTGCCGATGCTTATGCAAAAGATCTGAAAGAAGCCAAGAAA
>SLFX01000034.1 GCA_007124045.1 Candidatus Delongbacteria bacterium
AAAACACTATTGCAATTTAAAATATTATGTTTTAAATATGAAAACAACGGTTCGATTTAAAACACTATTGCAATTTAAAATATTATGTTTTAAATATGAAAACAACGGTTCGATTTTTTTAAAAAAAACTCGGGAGAATTATAAACCATGAGCAGAATTAATGAAATAATAGTAAAATACGATTCTTCTCCAAGCTGCCTGATCCCTGTGCTTCAGGAGATTCAAAAAGAATTTAATTATCTTCCGGAAGAGGCTCTCGACGCTGTTTCGGAGAAACTCGGGGTGCCTTTGAACCAGGTTTTCTCCGTCGCCACTTTTTATAACGCTTTTTCTCTTGATCCGAAAGGGAAGTTCGTTATTCAGGTCTGTATGGGTACCGCCTGCCATGTGAGAAACGCTCCGAAGATCGTGTCCGAACTTGAAAGGCTGATCGGGATCAACAAGGGGGAAACTTCCGCCGATAATCTTTTCACGCTCGAGACGGTTAACTGCCTCGGCGCGTGCGCTCTTGGCCCTGTGATGACTATTAACGGAAAATATTTCGGGCATCTTGAAGTAAATAAAATCGAAACTATCCTGAGAGAGTATCAATGAAAATAAAAAATGTGAGTGAACTGAACGAACTTTTCAGAACAAAATCTGAGGAGTTCTCTAAAAGCAAAAGAATGATCTCGGTCTGCTGCGGAACGGGATGCAGGGCCTGCGCTTCTGTGGAGGTCACGGATGAATTTAAACGGCTTGTGAAAGAGAATGGCCTCGAGGAAGAGATCGCGATCAAACAGACAGGCTGTCACGGTTTCTGCGAAAAAGGCCCGCTGGTCGTCATTTATCCGGAGAAAATATTCTATATAGCAGTAAAGCCAGAAGATGCCGCGGAGATTTTTTCGGAGACGATCCAAAACGGCAGTGTCGTGGACAGGCTTCTGTACAGCGACCCTCTGACGGGCGAGAAAGTTGTATCCGAGCATGATGTGACCTTCTACAACAGGCAGAACAGAATGATCTTCGGCAAAAACGGACTTATCAATCCCGAAGAGATCTACGACTATATAGCTCTGGGCGGATATACCGCACTTGGAAAAGCGCTGACTTCGATGACGGGTGAAAAGATCATATCCGAGGTTAAAAAGTCCGGACTGAGAGGCAGAGGCGGAGCGGGATTTCCTACGGGAGTCAAATGGGAGATGTGCGCCGCTTCGAAAAGCGATGTGAAATACCTGATCTGTAACGGCGACGAGGGAGACCCCGGTGCTTTTATGGACAGAAGTATCCTCGAAGGAAACCCGCACTCCGTTATAGAGGGCATGGTGATCGGGGCTTTTGCAGTCGGAGCATCGAAAGGCTATATTTATGTAAGAGAGGAGTACCCTCTCGCCGTAAAACATCTTATCGCGGCTATTCAGGAGGCGAATAACCACGGGCTTCTGGGTGAGAACATACTGGGAACGGGATTCTCGTTCAGCCTTGAGATATTCCAGGGTGCCGGAGCATTCGTATGCGGCGAGGAAACAGGCCTTATAGCCTCCATAGAGGGAAGGACGGGCAGACCGAGGCCAAGGCCGCCGTATCCGGCACAAAAAGGACTATGGGGCAAGCCGACGAACATTAATAATGTAAAAACATGGGCCAACATACCACTTATTATAAACAACGGCGCGGATAATTTTGCGAAGACCGGTACGGAATCGAGCAAGGGAACGATGATTTTCTCGCTCGTCGGCAAGATCAACAATACAGGTCTTATCGAAGTTCCTATGGGAATCACTTTAAGAGAGATCATTTTCGAGATCGGCGGCGGCATTCCCGGCGGCAAAAAGTTCAAGGCTATTCAGACGGGCGGCCCTTCCGGCGGATGTATCCCTGTAGATAAACTCGACATGAGGATAGATTTCGACGAGCTTAAAAAAGCCGGCTCTATGATGGGTTCAGGCGGCCTTATCGTGATGGATGAGGACACCTGCATGGTGGATGTCGCGAAATATTTTCTCACCTTTACCCGCGAGGAATCCTGCGGAAAATGCACACCCTGCAGGGTCGGGACACAGGCGATGCTCGACATCCTGACCAGAATATGCGAAGGCAAAGGAGAACCTGCCGACATTTCTAAGCTTAAAAAGCTTGCAGTCACGATAAGGGACGGATCACTTTGCGCCCTCGGCGGAACAGCTCCGAACCCCGTGCTTACGACGCTCGATTATTTCCTTGACGAATACAGGGCTCACATCGAGGATAAAAGATGCCCCGCTCTCGCCTGCAAGGAACTGCTCACCTATACTATTGATCCAGAAAAGTGTAAAGCCTGCGGACTCTGCAAAAAAGCCTGCGGGTTCGGAGCGATAGAAGGTGAGCCGAAAATTATCCACAAAGTCATTCAGGAAAAGTGCGTGAAATGCGGAGCGTGCTACGAGGCCTGCCCGAAAAAATTCGGCGCGGTCCTAAAAACATCCGGATCAAAAGAAAACAGAGGTGTTTAGATTATGGAAACCGTCAAAATAAAAATAAACGACAAAGAATTCAGCGTTAAGAAAGGGACAACGGTTCTCAAAGCCGCGACCGATGCCGGATTTTACATTCCCGGTCTCTGCGCCCATCCGGACCTCAGGCCGGAAAGTTCCTGCAGATTATGCGTGGTACAGATAGAGGGTCAGAGAGGTTATCCCGTATCATGTTCAACGGAAGTGTCGGAAGGAATGAGGGTCAAAACTGATACTGATGAGATCAGAGAACTGCGGAAAGGAATATTAGAACTACTTCTACTCCAGCATCCTTCGGCCTGCCTGATGTGCGAAAGAGACGCCGTCTGCCCCGCGACCGATATTGACATGCACGAGGTTCTTTTTACGGACAGGTGCGTGAGCTGTTTCAAGAACAACGCCTGCGAACTTCAGAAAGTGGTGGATCATATTGGCCTTAAACAGATAGAACTTGATGCAAAAAGAGCCGAATTTGAAGTAGTCACGGACAACCCGATCTTTGATATTGACTACAATCTGTGCGTGCTCTGCGGAAGATGCATCAGGGTCTGTTCGGAGCTTATGGACATAGGTGTCGTATCGTATACTCAAAGGGGCAACAGAACTGTGGTGAGCACTCCGCTGGGCAGAAAGATGAAGGATTCGGGATGTAAATACTGCGGCGCGTGCGTTCAGGTCTGCCCTACCGGAAGCCTTGTTTTCAAGGCGAACAAGTTCACCGGAGTGTCAAATGATGACCTGCCTGTCGCCTGTGTAAACGCGTGCCCTGCCGGAATTGATGTTCCGCGCTTTATTTCCCTTATGAAAAAAGACAAAAATGATGAGGCTTTCGGCGTTCTGTGCGAAGGCTCCCCCTTCCCGGCGACACTCGGCAGGATCTGCACCGCGCCCTGCGAAAAAGACTGCTGGAGAAATGAGCTTAACGACCCGATCGCTATAAGAATTCTGGAAAGATTCCTTTCCGAGAAGCATTATGCTCCCGTTTCAAAAAGCGGCATTGCAAAAACCGGAAAAAAGATCGCCGTTGAAGGATCCGGCCCCGGAGCTCTTACCGCAGCATATTTTCTGGCGCTGAAAGGTCATGATGTTACGGTTTTTGCGGAAAATAGCCAGGCGGGCGGTTTTTTGAGAACCGGTTTTTCAGCCACCGACCTTCCCGCAGATATCGTTGACAGAGAGATCGCATCTATCATATCGCTCGGTGTGCTGATCAAGACCGGAGAGGCTTTAAAAACAGACGGAATTGTACGATCCGGTTTTGATGCGGCCGTCCTGACAGAATATTCAGTACACGAAGTTAAACCGCCGGTCTTTAGATTGGCCGATGCTGACGGTAAAGATATTCATGTAATAGATGCCGTGGGCGGCGCTAAAAAAGCGGCGGACGCTGTTGACAAATACCTCGGCGGCACAGTCGAAGTTAAAGATGAAACTGTAATATCCGCCGATGATTTCAAACTCGGAATGGAAAAAGGTTTCGCGGACAGAAAAAAAGAGATACAAGACGATGTTACAGATACAAAAGAAGCACTGTATGAGGCTTCGAGATGCTTAAGATGCGACCTCAGGCACAAGATTTCCAAGGTTAAACTACCCGGAGAAGATCATGAATAAAATACTTAAAAAAGAAATTCTGACTGATAAGATCCACATGTTCGAGGTTGAAGCTCCCCAGATGGCAAAAAAGGCGAGAGCCGGGCAGTTCATTATTCTCAAAATATCGGATAAAGCAGAAAGGATCCCTCTCACAATAGCCGATTACGACAGGGAAAGAGGAACCATTACGATAGTTTTCATGGAGGTGGGTAAAAGCAGTACAGAACTTGCGACACTTAATGAAGGTGACTATATCGAATGTTTCGCGGGCCCTCTGGGTAAACCGACCGAGGATGAAAATTACGGAACCGTTATCTGTGTCGGAGGAGGTTTTGCCATAGCCCCTATTCACGCAATAGCCAAAGCTATGAAACAGGCGGGCAACAAAGTTATAACGATTATTGGAGCAAGAACAAAGCATCTTCTCTTTTGGGAAGATAAAATCAGGGCGGTTAGCGATGAGGTGACTATCGTTACAGATGACGGGTCTTACGGCCGCAAAGCTCTTGTGACCGAACCTTTAAAGGAACTGCTCACAGAAAGAAGCGATGTGAAGCTTGTTGTTGCAGTCGGTCCTGTTATGATGATGAAATTCTGTTCGCTTACAACAAAACCTTTCGATATTAAAACCATGGTCAGCCTTAACCCGATCATGATAGACGGCACCGGAATGTGCGGATGCTGCAGGGTCTCGGTGGGTGGAAGAACAAGATTCGCTTGTGTTGACGGACCGGATTTCGACGGTCACGAAGTTGACTGGGATGTCCTTCAGTTAAGACAGACGGCTTACATCAAAGAAGAAAAAACTTCGATGGACAGATATATGTCGGAAGTAAACAAAGACGGAAGCAGGGGAGATATATAATGGCAGGTTTAAAAACAGCTAAGTCCGTTTCTATGAGAAATCAGGAACCGGCAGAAAGAAAAAAGAATTTTGAGGAAGTAGCACTTGGTTATTCCGAAGAAGAAGCACTGACGGAATCTAAGCGATGTGTGCATTTTGCTCCCAAGCTGCTCGATGACGGGCGAACCATACTTTGCTGCCCCGAAAGACCTTGCACAAAAGGATGCCCTGTAGGAGTTGACATACCCGACTTTATAAAGGCCGTCAGGGACGGAGAGATGCAGAAGGCTGTGGATATACTTAAAGCAAAGAACAGCCTCCCGGGAGTTTGCGGAAGGGTTTGTCCTCAGGAATCGCAATGTCAGGCCGAATGTGTGGTAAAGGACGCAGGAGATCCTGTAGAAATAGGCAGACTTGAAAGATATGTTGCCGATTGGGAACTCGGTCAGAGGAAAAAAAGCCCGCTGAAGGATCTTAAAATTACTCCGACAGGAAAAAAGGTCGCCGTAGTCGGTTCAGGACCCGCAGGACTGACAGTTGCAGGTGATCTAGCAAAAAATGGTCATAAAGTGGTAATGTACGAAGCTCTGCATGTCGCCGGCGGTGTACTGATGTACGGCATCCCCGAGTTCAGACTTCCCAAAGATGTTGTCATGTCCGAAGTGGAATATGTAAGATCTCTCGGTGTTGAAATAAAGCTCGATCATGTGGTGGGAAAGATTATCACAGCCGACGAACTGCTCGAAAGCGGTTACGATGCCGTATTCCTCGGCCCGGGTGCCGGAGCTCCTATGTTTCTCAACATCGAGGGTGAGAACCTCAACGGGATATTTTCGGCGAACGAATTTCTTACAAGGGTCAATTTGATGAAATCATATCTGTTCCCCGATTACGATACTCCGGTGCAGAAATCCAGGGTCGTCGCAGTAATTGGCGCGGGAAATGTGGCTATGGATGCCACCAGATGCGCACTCAGGATCGGGGCCGAACAGGTTCATATTATTTACAGAAGATCAATGGAAGAGGTTCCCGCAAGGCACGAGGAGGTTGAACATGCACTCGAAGAAGGAGTAGTTTTTAACATACTTACCAATCCGATAAAATTCATTGGCGATGAAAAAGGAAATGTGACCGAAATGATTTGTCAGAAGATGGAACTGGGCGAACCGGATCAGAGCGGAAGAAGAAGGCCTTTCCCGATCAAAGATTCTGAATTCAGTATAAAAATAGATGCCGCGATCATAGCCCTGGGAACATATCCTAATCCAGTCATACCAGAAACGACTTCAGAGCTCGAACTGACAAGATGGGGTACCATAAAAACTGACGAAAATACCGGTAGAACCAGCAGAAAAGGCATTTGGTGCGGAGGAGATATGGCAACAGGAGCAGCAACCGTTATCAGTGCGATGGGTGCAGGAAAAAGGGCAGCTAAGGACATGGACGAATATCTGAAGAATAACTAGATATTCTTAGAACCCGGCTTATGATCCCATATTTTAGTTTTATTTGCTTTTATTTACCGGTATATTGATTTATATTGTTATGAACTAACAGGTCTGATCTAATGCCGGAGGATAAAATGGGAACAGATTCATACAATCCTTTCAGAACCGCTCAGAAACAATTTGACAGAGCAGCCATTATCCTGAATCTTGATAGCGCAAGCAAAGATCTTCTGCGAATACCCATGAAAGAATTTCATTTCAGTATACCTGTCCGGATGGATGACGGGTCGAAAAAGATCTTCAGAGGCTACAGGATCATGCACAACAACGCAAGAGGCGCAGCCAAGGGTGGAATAAGGTTCCACCGGCACGAATCTGTCGATTCGTTAAGGGCTCTTTCCATGCTGATGAGCTGGAAGACTGCAGTGGCTGACCTGCCTCTGGGAGGAGCATACGGCGGAGTGGAATGCGACCCGAGAGACCTTTCCGAAAATGAACAGGAACAGATATGTAGAGGCTATGTCAGACAGAATTTTAATAATATGGGTCCTGAAATCGATGTACCTGCACCTGATCTTATGACCAATGCCATGCACATGCTCTGGATGCTCGATGAGTACGAAACTATGACAGGAAAAAGAACACCCGGTTTTATTACGGGTAAGCCCGTAGAAATGGGGGGCTCGCTCGGTAAAAAAGAAGCTACCGGTTACGGGGTAATGCTCTGTGTCCGTGAAGCTTTGAAGGAACTCAGTATCAGTCCGTCAAAGACCTCAGCAAGTTTTCAGGGATTCGGTAATGTAGCACAGAACGCAATAGACCTGTATCAGAAAATGGGCGGAAAAATCGAATGCATTTCGTGCCTGGACAGAAAAGAAATGAAAGAGATATCCTATTCCAAAGCTGGAGGAGTTATACCTGATGAATTAAGAAAGGTTACCGATCCTTTCGGAGGGATAGACAAAAAAAAGGCGGAGGATCTCGGCTACGAGGCAGAGTATAACGACGCGTGGATGAAAAAAGAAGTGGATATTCTTGTCCCGTGCGCCATAGAAAATCTTATAACTGAAGCAAACTATTCTTCCATACCAGAATCTGTCAAAATTATTGCGGAAGGGGCAAACAGTCCCATCAACCCGAAGGCGGAAGAAATTCTCGAAAAACAAAATAAGATAAAAATAATACCTGACATACTTGCAAATTCGGGCGGAGTAATATGCTCCTACTTCGAACAGGTGCAGTCGAACATGAATTATTACTGGGACAAGAACGAGGTTTTCGCAAAACTAGATCAGAAAATAACATCAGCTTATGTATCTGTAAGCGATTTTGCTGTTAAAAACGGGATCAGTATGCGGGAATCCGCATTTATCATAGCTGCGGAAAGAGTTGCTGATGCCTGCAGAGAAAGAGGTTGGGTATGAAAGAATTCGACTTTCTCTCTTCGGTGGGCGATAACAGGAAAAACGATTCTCCTCCTGTAAAACTTGTAGGAACCGGAGAACCGGGAGGAAAAGCTAAGGGGCTTCTGAATGCTTTTGATCTCGTCACAGAACTTAACAAAAAAGGTGATTTTCCTTCTGTGACTGTTGAAATACCCGGTTTTATTGTGGTTCAGACAGGCGTTTTTGATCTTTTTATGAGAATGAATAATTTGTACGAAACTGCTTACAGCGACGAAGATGATGACAGGATAGCATATAAATTCCAAAAAGCTGATCTGCCCTTTGAAATACTTAAAGATTTAAGGGAAATGATCATAAACATAAATTCTCCGGTCGCAGTAAGATCATCGGGGCTTTTGGAAGATGCAAAATATGAACCGTTCGCAGGCATATACGCCACAAAAATGCTTCCTAACAACCAAACTGACCCTGATGAAAGATGCAGGAAACTTTTTGAAGCTGTAAAACTCGTCTATGCCTCCACATTTTTTAAAGCACCCAAAAATTATATGAAATCTACAGGATATCAGATCCGGGATGAAAAAATGGCGGTTATCGTTCAGGAAGTACTCGGAAAAAAACACGGTGAAAGTTTTTATCCTGACATTTCGGGTGTCGCAAAATCGTTCAACTTTTACCCTATGGGTAGATCAAAGCCTAAAGACGGAGTCGTAAGTCTTGCTGTGGGATTAGGTAAAACCATAGTTGACGGCGGAGTAACTTGGACTTATTCGCCCCAGGATCCAGAACAGTCTCCCCCGTTCGGATCCGTTGACGATATGCTGAAAAACACTCAGACAAGGTTTTGGAATATAAAACTGTCCGAACCTGAAGAATTCGATCCTCTGTGCGAAACAGAATTTATGACAGAGTCGGAAATATCTGAAGCCGATAAGGATAAATCGCTCAGTATAAGCGCTTCCACGCTTAATGAATCAGGAAGAGTTTCTCCAGGAACAGGTTCCGACGGCCCCAGAATAATCAATTTTGCACCGGTTTTAAAGCTTGAACTCCTTCCTCTGAACGATCTTGTAAAAGAGATTCTAAATTTATGCTCAAGAAAATTTGATACCCCTGTCGAGATCGAGTTCGCTCTGACCTGTGAAGGTGAAGGATATGATGTTTCCGCAAGGTTCGGTTTCCTTCAGGTGAGGCCTATGGTTGTTTCCGACGCGGATATTACTGTTACAGATAATGAGTACGATGATGAAAATAATCTTATATCTTCCGAATTCGTTCTGGGAAACGGAAGTTTTTCGGACATAAAAGACATAATTTATGTAAAACCTGATACATTTGAGGCCAGGAACACGCAAAAGATCGCTCTTGAAATTGCAAAGTATAATGAAAAACTTACTATCGAAAAAAGAAAATTCCTTCTCATAGGATTCGGCAGATGGGGAAGCTCGGACAGTTGGCTGGGTATTCCTGTCAACTGGGGGCAGATCTCGAATGTCCACACTATTGTCGAGGCCGGACTTCCCAACATGAATGTCGAGCTGAGTCAGGGTTCGCATTTTTTCCATAACATGACAAGTTTCGGGGTAAATTATTTCTCCGTTCCCGCATATTACGAAAAAATGATCAGTTGGGATATATTAAAAGATCAGAAAGTATCATCAGAATCAGAGAATGTTATTCATATAAGTTTAAATAAACCTATGCTCGTCAAAATTGACGGAAAAACCGGAAGAGGGTATATAAAGCTTTAATTTTAAGAAGAAATTTTTAAATGAAGAAAAAAGATTCGGTCGATAAGATCATAAGGGATCTCAGAGAAAGGGCTAAGGAGATAAAATGTCTTTATCAGGTCCAGGAGGTTTTGAGCGATCAGACCTTAAAATCAGATGAGCTCTGCAAAAAAATAGTAAAACTTATACCTCCGGGTTTTCAGTATCCCGATGTTTGTGCATCAAAAATAGTTCTGGGAAACAAAAAATACACCGATAAAAAATTCGATGAAACCGAATGGGAACTCGGGGCGGATATTGAAATCAGAGGCGAAAAATCAGGACGGATATGCGTTTTTTATACGGAAGAAAGGCCTTTGGAGGATATTGGTCCCTTTCTTAAAGAGGAAAGAAAACTTCTTAACTCAATTGCTGACCAGATGTCAATGCAGCTTCTTCACAACCAGCTTAAAACTGTGTTTGAGGAAGGAAAACTCCAGAGCACGGAAAAGAAAAGTGAATGGTGGATCATACTCGATCTGCTAAAAAGAACAGATCCGAGACTCTTGGTTAATATTGCGCAGAAAATGCTTAATTATCTCTGTCTGAACGCCGTATCGGAAGCAGAAAGCTTTATTGAAGAGTTCAATCCTTCCTTTAAAAAAAAGACAGAGCTTTTTAAGGATAACAATTTCCCGATGTCCGTTATAGAAACAAGCGACATTTTTAACAAGAGCAACCATGTTTTTGATATCGCTTCCAGAAATCTCAGCGAAAACGAAATTTTGGATATAATTCAAAAATGGATCAAAGAAGACAGATCGAACTTCATGGTCAACATCCTGGAAAATACAGGATCGTCACTGCCTGACATCTCCAACGCCATCGAAAGATATCACCATTTATCCAGCCAGGGACTAGAATTATCGGTACCTAGAGCCAAGAGTTTCAGGGTCGCTCTGACAAGGCGGGTTCTTACAGACCAGCCCGGATTCGTTAAGATCGCAAAAGAAAATGTGAAGGTTGACGATTTCAACGGTCTGATGAAAGTTATCATTCATCCTGCACGCAGCCACGGTAAGGTTGGAGGAAAAAGCAGCGGTCTTTTTCTTGCCGAAAAAATTCTGAAAAATTCCGGACCGGACAGTAAATCTCTAAAAAATATTAAATTCCCCAAATCATGGTACATTACATCAGACGGTCTTTTAGAATTCATAAAGTACAACAGCCTTGAAGATATAGTTGAACAGAAATATAAGGACATCGGTCAGGTACGCCAGGAATACCCTTATGTTGTTCAAGTATTTAAAAATTCAACATTCCCACCAGATATCGTAAAAGGTCTTACTCTGGCACTGGATGATCTTGGAGACAGACCTCTTATCGTCAGAAGTTCAAGTCTTTTGGAGGACAGATTCGGCACAAGTTTCGCCGGAAAATATAAAAGTCTTTTCATTGCTAACATTGGAAGCCGTGAGGAAAGGCTTGAAAGCCTTACAGGCGCGATCGCCGAGATCTATGCTTCGACATTCGGACCCGAACCGATAGAATACCGAAATGAGCACGGCCTGATAGATTACCTTGAAGAGATGGGAATAATCATTCAGCAAGTCGTGGGAAACAGGATCGGAGATTATTTTCTGCCGTCTTTTGCAGGTGTGGCCTTTGGAAACAATGAATACAAATGGTCTCCCAGACTGGATAAAGAAGACGGGCTTATAAGGGTTGTTCCGGGGCTAGGTACCAGAGCGGTCGATCGGATCTCTGACGACTATCCTGTTCTTATATCGCCGGGAAAACCGGATTTAAGTGTTAATGCAAGCATTGAAGAAAAAATCAAATATTCACCAAAAAAAGTGGATCTTATAAATCTGAAGTCAGGCAAATTTGATACAGTGGATCTTTCGGACCTTCTCTTTGATCACGGCAATAACTTTCCCTGGATAGAGAACATGGTCTCTGTAGTTGAAGAAAAGTATCTGAGACCGCCAAAAAAAATCGGACATGACTATAAAAACAATTATCATCTTGCAACATTTGAGGGTCTGAAATCAGGATCAGTATTTCTCTCACAGATAAAATTGCTCCTCGGAATATTCAGGGAAAAGTATAGCGGACCAGTAGATATTGAATTCGCTTCTGACGGTAAAGATCTGTATCTTCTCCAATGCCGTCCGCAAAGTTTTTCAAAGGACAGCCGTCCCGCCGTAATACCTGAAGACAGTTTTGAGAATGATATTCTTTTTTCCGCAGAAAAACATGTTCCTAACGGAACTGTTCAGGATATAACTCATATAGTCTATGTTGATCCTGATAAATACCCGTCTCTTTCCACTTTCGAAGAACTTTATGAAACGGGCAGAATTATCAGCAAACTCAATAAAATACTTCCCAAAAGACAATTTATCCTGATAGGTCCGGGAAGATGGGGCAGCAGAGGAGACATAAAACTCGGAGTCAGTGTTACATATTCTGACATTAACAACACCGCAATGCTGATAGAGATTGCAAAAAAACGAAAAGAATTCATTCCCGATCTCTCTTTCGGCACACATTTTTTTCAGGATCTTGTAGAGGCTGATATAAAATATTTGCCGCTGTATCCTGATTCAGATACAATATTGAATGAGAAGTTTCTAAAAAACTCTAAGAACATACTTCCGTCTCTTGTACCAGATCTGTCTGCCGAGCTTCAAAATACCGTAAGAGTTATAGACATTCCTTCTGAATCAGAAGGGAAAGAGCTTCATGTATATATGAATTCTGAAATCCAGAAAGCAGTGGGTATAATATCGGAATCTTCAACAATATCTTCTTTTGACCCTGAAGAAACAGAAAACAGAAAAGTTCTTAACAGTGATTTCCACTGGAAGTGGAGATTATCTTATGTGAAAGAAATTGCTTCTTCGATTGACGGAGAAAAGTTCGGGGTAAAAGCGTTCTATATTTTCGGGAGTGTAAAAAACGCTACCGCAGGACCCGCGAGCGACATAGATATACTTATACATTTTTGCGGAAACACCAGTCAGAAGAATGATCTTGAAATGTGGCTGAACGGTTGGGACAGATCTCTCGTCATGATAAATTATTTAAGTACCGGAAATAAGACCGATAATATTCTGGATATTCACTACATTACAGATAAAGATATAAAGAATCGAACTTCTTACGCTGTTAAGATCGGTGCTCACACTGACCCGGCAAGACCGTTGGAGATAAAAAGACCTGCTAAATAAGATATCTTTCAGCGGTGGTCGGATCGTCAATATCAAATACAACCGCTGCAAGCTCTTTGCCGTCATGGGCGGCTGAAAACATTTCTGTTCTGCCGATACGGTCTCTCCACGAACCCGTTATGCGTGCCGATTCGTGAATGTGACCGTGTAGGGTAAGAAACGGCTGCTTTTCTTCTATGAATTCTCTCACCGCAATACTGCCGACATGAACATCAAGCGGAGCAGAATCATAAAATTTTCCGTCAAGCGCCGCCCTGTCCAAAGCCGTTTTATAAGGGGGTGTATGAAAAAGCATAATATGATCCGAAACATCTTCCTCCGAAAACATTTTCTCCAGATCTTTTTTTATTGTGGTATTTCTTGCAACCTCCGGCTCCTGATCGTATGTCCTTATTCCCTCCTCAGGAGAAATGCATCCGGGATCTACATATCTTGAAACATCATATTTTTCCCAGTCTTTCAGAAGGAAAGGGGTAGGCGGTATGTATGAATATCCGAAGACTGTTCTTCCTTTAAAAACGATCTTTTTATTATGAGAATAGCTCCAGAGTCCTTTTTTCTCCGCCATAATAATCTTATTTTCATCTCTTTTACTGTCATCGTTACCAAGAATAATAAATACAGCCGGATATTTTTCCCGCATTGATCTTTTTAAAACCAGAAAATTTGATATTACAGTTTCTTCAATAAAATCGACAGGTGATTCCCCTCTAAAACCCGAAGGCAGAATATCCCCGCCTATAAAAACCGCGTCAGGTTTTTCCAAAAAAATAAATTCGAGCAGTTTTTTATATCTGTGTGTGCTTCCGTGCAGATCTGATACGAACAGAGATTTTAGCATGCTCCAAATATAAACAGAACTTATCGGTAATGCAAAATAATTGTAGAATTTTGTATCTTGATTTTTTTGTGCTTTTTTGTTAATTATAACCTAAAACCGGAGATTGTCCATGCAAATTTCTGAACCGGACACTGACTTTAGAAGATCTTTTCCCGAAGAACCATTCGAAAATCTTATGATGAAAAGAATATCAGAAGTTCTTTTGATCTGCAACGAATATGACGCATTTATGCTCGAAGAGGATGGTAGGATCGAGGAAAAAGTATTCAAAGAATACTCCTCTCTGCACCTGAGGTTTTCACCGCATTTCAACAGAGCATCATCTCTTAAGGATGCTCTCGAACTGATGAAGAAAAAGAATTTTGATCTTATTATAACCCTCCATAACTCAGGTTCGCTTGATGCTTTCGGTACAAATTTAAAAATTAAAAGAGCATATCCCGATAAGACGACCGTTGTTCTGACCCCTTTCTCGAGAAATATCATGACCCTGAAAGATATTGAGAAAATAAATCCATCATCGGACTATGTTTTCTCATGGCTGGGCGATACGAGCATACTTGTAGCTATCATTAAGCTGATCGAAGATAAAATGAATGTTGATGATGATATTTCATCAGCCGGTGTACAGGTTATACTTTTAATTGAAGATTCGATCAGGTACTATTCAAGCTACCTTCCCGTACTTTACCAAACCATATTCGATCAGACTCTGCATGTAATGAACGAAAATCTGAACGATCATCAGAAAAACTTAAGAATGAGAGGAAGGCCGAAAATACTGCATGTAACAAATTACGAAGAAGCGGTAAGGCTTTACAAAAAATACAGAACCAATATTCTCGGAATCATATCAGATGTAGAATTCCCTAAAGGCAAAACCATCAACAAACATGCCGGAATAGATCTTTGCAGAGAGATAAGGAAAGACAACCCTTACATACCGTTTTTAATACAGTCCTCGATAAACGACAACCAGATCAAAGCGGAGCGTAGCGGAGCGGCTTTTATAAATAAGCAGTCAGAAAATATTTTAAATGACATCTCTTCATTTGTCAGTGAGAATTTCGGTTTCGGAGAATTCAGTTTTAAAAATACTGCAAACGGAAAAATAATCAAAAAGGCTTCAAACCTGAAAGAGCTTCAAAAAGGTATTGAGACTGTCCCTTTAAAATCCCTTCTGATGCATGCGGAAAGAAATGATTTTTCCAAATGGCTTAGAGCAAGAACCCTTTTTAATCTGGCCTCTGTATTAAAACCAAAAAGAATAAATGATTTTTCAGAACCTGCTGAGGTAAGAAATTATATGTCCGGCGTTATCGAAAATTACAGAAGATCAAGCTCTATCGGAACCATAGTAAACTTTTCAGGGACCGGATATGATGAGCTGTCGGGCTTTTCCAGGATCGGTAACGGCTCTATTGGTGGAAAGGCGAGAGGACTGGCATTTATGAACAGGGTCCTAAAAACAAAACGCAAGAGCTATTTTTATTACAATATCGTCATCTCTATCCCCCAAACTGTAGTTCTTGCTACTGATATATTCACGGAATTTATGGATAGCAACGGTCTCTACCCCGTAGCATTTTCAGATTCGGAAAACCATATTCTGCTCGATGAGTTTTTAAAAGCTTCTCTTCCTGAATATGTTATGGAGGAGTTAAAGGTTTTTCTTACAGGCAATAAAAAGCCTCTGGCCGTCAGATCATCCAGTTTGCTGGAAGACTCATACTATCAGCCTTTTGCAGGTATATATTCCACCTACATGATCTCAAACAACAGCAGGGATTTTGATAAAAGGCTTTCAGAACTTGTCCAGGCCGTAAAATGCGTTTATGCATCCACTTATTTTAAGGGAAGCAAAAAATATCTAAAAGCTACCAGAAATGTAATCGAAGAAGAAAAAATGGCCGTTGTGATCCAGAACATTTCCGGTTCGAGGCACGGTCATACATGGTATCCGACCTTTTCCGGTGTCGCAAGATCTGTAAACAACTATCCTGTAGGCTATGAGAAACATAATATCAGCATAGCTAATATCGCGGCAGGTCTCGGTAAAACCATTGTTGACGGGGAAGTGTCTTTAAGATTCTCACCTTCTTTTCCGAATAATATCATACAGATGACATCAGCGGATTATGCACTAAAATATACTCAGAAACATTTTTATGCACTCAGCCTCAAGACTTCCTCTTTCAAAGCTGTAGAAAACGACAGTGCCAACCTTATTAAAAGAGATATTCATGAAGGTGTAAAAGAAGGTGCTTTTAATGCTGTCGTTTCAACATACGATCATCAAAGCGGCATTATAAGAGATACTGACGACTTTCCAGGACCTAAAATAGTAAGTTTCGGAAATATCCTGAAGAGAGAGACTTTCCCCCTGAGCAGGATACTTCTTGACCTGCTTTCTAATCTGGAAAAAAGTATGAACAACCCGGTTGAAATGGAGTTTGCTGTCAATATTGACCCGGAGGGGCTTAACCACTCTTTCGATCTCCTTCAGGCAAGACCTGTGTCTTCAAATTTCGAATCCTCAAATATTGATATATCAGAACTTGACAACGATCAGGCAATAATCAAATCATTTTCATCACTCGGAAACGGTCTAATAAACAACATCAGAGACATTGTTTACATCGTACCTGAAAAATTCGATCCTGCGAAGACAAGAGATATCGCCTCAACGATAAAGACACTGAACAAAAAATTCATGGATAAGAACAGGAATTATATTCTCATAGGACCGGGAAGATGGGGAACTTCAGATCCGTGGCTCGGAATACCCGTAAGGTGGGAAGATGTTTCACAGGCTTCGGTAATAATTGAGGCCGGGCAAAAAGATTTTGTTGTTCAGCAAAGTCAGGGTTCGCATTTCTTCCATAATATCACGACTTTTGGTGTTTTTTACTTTTCTATCAACCCGTTTTTGAAAGACGGTTTTTATGACCTGGATTTTCTCGCACAATTTAAGCCTGTATTTGAGGATGATTTTATCCGTCATATATGCTTTAAAAAGCCCCTTACGGTCAAAACAGACGGCAGATTTGGACACGGTATAGTCCTAAAACCATAAATTTTTAATTTTTTTCATCAAAAACTACCGTGATTTTTACATTTTTTGAGCAAAAACGGGGTTCTCAGATAAAAAAAATAGTCGAAAAAATTTATTGACATTAAATTGCGGTGTCTATATATTGAATTTTGAATTGAAAAATGAAACAGACAAAAAAACAATGGAGGCCGTCATGCCTAAACTCGCAAAGAAGTACATGGACATTCTGATCTCAAAGGATCCGAATCAGCCTGAGTTCCTTCAGGCTGCTCAAGAAGTGATTGATACTATTATTCCGGTACTCGAAAAGCATCCGGAATATGTTGAAGCAAAGATCGTCGAAAGGATTATCGAGCCTGAAAGAGTGATACTTTTCAGAGTGCCCTGGGCCGATGACAAGGGAAAAGTACAGGTCAACAGAGGTTTCAGAATTGAATACAACAGTGCTCTCGGACCCTACAAGGGCGGAATGAGGTTCCATCCCAGCGTGAATTTGAGTATTCTGAAATTTCTGGGATTCGAACAGATCTTCAAAAACTCCCTCACTACTCTGCCGATGGGCGGTGGAAAAGGCGGATCGGATTTTGACCCGAAAGGAAAATCTGATAACGAGGTAATGCATTTCTGCCAGAGTTTCATGAACGAACTTTACAGGCATATAGGTCCCAATACTGATGTACCTGCAGGTGACATCGGTGTAGGCGGCAGAGAGATCGGATTTATGTTCGGTCAGTACAAAAAGATCGTAAATGAGTTTACGGGAGTTTTTACCGGAAAAGGAAGGAACTGGGGCGGATCACTGATTCGACCCGAAGCTACAGGATACGGAGAGGTCTATTTTGCACAGAATATGCTCGCCGAGAAAAAAGATTCTATTAAAGGAAAGACCGTCGCTGTAAGCGGATCGGGCAATGTATGTCAGTACGCTATTCAGAAAGTCAATGAACTGGGCGGAAAATGTATTTCAATGTCTGATTCAACGGGAACAATAATCGACCTGAACGGCATCGATGACAAGAAGTGGAAATATCTGATGGAGCTCAAGAACATTAAGAGAGGAAGGGTTAAAGAATATGCCGTAAAATTTAAAGGTGCAAAAGTAAAATATTACGAAGGAAAAAGTGTTTGGGATGTAATTAGGGACCAGAAAATAAAGGTTGATATCGCTTTACCGTCCGCTACACAGAATGAGATCGATGCCAGCCATGCTAAAGCATTGGTGAAATACGGGTGTAAAGTGGTCTCGGAAGGAGCAAATATGCCTTCTCTTCCCGAAGCACAGGATATATTCATAAAAAACAGAGTCCTTTACGGTCCCGCAAAAGCTGCCAATGCAGGCGGTGTTGCGACTTCAGGACTTGAAATGAGCCAGAACTCTTTGAGAATGTCGTGGACAAGAGAAGAGGTTGACGGTCATTTGAAAAGGATCATGAAAGACATTCATGACAACTCCATGGCTGCTGCACTCAAATATGCTCCGGAGAAAGACGGATACATAAACTATATGGCAGGTGCGAACATTGCAGGATTTATCAAAGTTGCCGATGCAATGATGGATCAGGGAGTCGTTTAATCCAATTTTTTTATTTTATCAAAAAGGCGGTGCACCGCCTTTTTTTATGCCAAAATTTTTTTTTTTTATCTTGATAAATATTATTTTAACCGTAAAATACAAGTAATTAAACGGAGAAGTCTTATGGAACTCTATGATATAAAGGATTTTGGAACAGAAAAGTACTATTTCAAAGAAGAACCATTTGGTAAACTGATGCAGAAAAGGATAAAGGATGTTCTTCTTATCTGCAGCAAATATGACCAGTTCCTTTTAGAGGTTGACGGAAGAGTGGATGAAAAGATATTTCAGGAATATGTCTCATTAAGTATCAGATACCCGCCGCAGTTCACACAGGTTTCGAACCAGTCGGAGACATTCAGGGCTCTAAGAAAAAAAAAATACGACCTTATCATATCCATGGTAAATCTGGGAGACATTGAACCTTTTGAGCTTGCCGATAAAATTTATGATAAATATCCCCAAATTCCGATCGTTGTTCTGACGCATTTTTCCCGCGAGGTGTCAAAATTTCTTGCCGATAAAGACCTGTCCCATATAGATTATGTCTTCTCCTGGTTGGGAGATTCAAGCATTCTTCTCGCTATTATAAAGCTTATTGAAGACAAGATGAACGCCGAACATGACATTAAGAAAGTAGGATCTAACTGCATACTGCTGGTTGAAGACTCTATCAGATACTATTCCAGCTTTCTGCCCAATATGTATAAGATACTTTACGGCCAGACCAGGGATCTGATGGCAGAAGGACTTAACGAACATCAAAAGACAATGAGAATGAGGGCAAGAGCAAAGATACTGTTGGCAAATAATTATGAACAGGCTCTGAAAATATACTCAAAATACAAGGATAATCTTCTTGGAATAATCACTGATGTAACTTACAAAGTAAGAGGTAAGGAGAATTTAAAAGCGGGAATAAAGCTGGCAAATAAGATACGGAAAGAAAGTCCCCACCTGCCCATCCTTATTCAGTCTTCAAATCCGGACTTTAGATCTGAAGCCGAAAGCCTCAATACTTCTTTTCTTTATAAACATTCTAAAACTCTTCTCAATGATATCAGAGAATTCATAAAAGCAAATTTCGGATTTGGTGATTTTGTCTTCATTGACCCTTCTGACGGCAGCGAAGTTACGAGATCTTCAGATCTGAGGGATCTGCAAAACCGGATCGAGACTATTCCTCCAGAATCTTTAGAATATCACTCTGTTAATAATCATTTTTCAAAGTGGTTCAAAGCACGCGCTTTATTCACACTGGCGGATATGGTAAGGAATAAGACCAAAGAGGATTTCGACAGTATTGAGTCTGTAAGAGAGTATATGTACAAAACTATTAAGAATTACAGGATACATTCGTCGAAAGGAACCATCGCGGTTTTCGATAAGGATTTTTACGATGACTACTACGGTTTTACCCGTATAGGAAAGGGCTCTTTGGGAGGAAAAGCCAGAGGTCTTGCATTTATTTCATCATTTTTAAAAGAAAAAAAGTTGAACTATAAATATCCTGGTATTATTATCAACATACCAAAAACGATAGTTCTCACAACTGAAGTGTTTGAAGAGTTCATGACCATCAATGATCTTCATGATTTCGCACTTTCCGATATTGATGATAACAGAATACTTGAATATTTCCTTAAAGCTGACCTGCCACCCTCGTTAAAAGAAGATCTATACTGCATTCTATCATACATAAGAACACCTCTTGCCGTCAGATCGTCAAGCCTTCTGGAAGATTCATATTTTCAGCCTTTTGCAGGAATTTATACGACATATATGATCCCCAACAATAATCCGAATATAAATGTCAGGATGAAAGAACTCTCAATGGCAATCAAAGGGGTTTTCGCATCAACATTTTTCAAATTCAGCAAAGACTATATGCAGGCTACACACAATGTGATCGACGAAGAAAAAATGGCGGTGATAATACAGGAGGTTGCGGGAAATCTTTATAATGATAAAGCTGGTCAGGCAAGGTTTTATCCCACAGTTTCGGGAGTGGCAAGGTCTTTGAACTTCTATCCGGTGGGGGATGAAAAACTGGAGCATGGCGTAGTCAACATTGCGCTTGGTCTGGGAAAAACTATAGTTGACGGCGAAACTTCTCTAAGGTTCTCGCCCAAAACGCCAAAAAAAATTCTGCAGATATCAAACCCCGAAATGGCGCTGAAAAATACTCAGAAAAATTTCTATGCAATAGATATGAGCAAGAACTTCAATGCGACATCAAATGAAAAAGACAATCTTTTAAATCTTGATATAGCAGAGGCTGATAAAGACGGATGTCTGGGCTTGCTTGCATCAACTTATGATCTTTATAACAGAGTGATGATCGACGGTATATCTGAGAAAGGAAAAAGAGTTCTGACATTTGATCCAATATTAAAATACGATATGTTCCCTCTGGCAGAAATTGTAAATACTCTCCTTGAACACGGCTCTGAAGAAATGAATTCCCCGGTTGAAATAGAATTCGCGGCAGAATTGGACAAACCTTCCGACAAACCGAAAGTTCTCAGATTTTTACAGATAAGACCGATCGTTCACGGTTTGGAATACAGCGATGTTATGATCACTGAACAAGAAAAGGAAGATGCTGTTCTTTCGTCTGTCCACTCTCTGGGAAACGGAAATGTAAAAGACATAAAGGATATTGTTTATATCAAACCGGACTCTTTCAACGCTGCCCATACAGTCAGGATAGCTGAAATGCTGGATGAGATCAATAAAAAATTCGTAAGTGAGAACAAGCAGTATATTCTTATTGGTCCGGGAAGATGGGGCAGCTCTGATCCATGGCTTGGAATACCGGTCAAATGGCCGCAGATTTCAAATGCTAAAGTTATTGTTGAGCACGGACTTAAACGCTTTCATATAGATCCGAGCCAGGGTTCGCACTTTTTTCAAAACATTACTCTGCTAAAGGTCATATACTTTACTATTAATCCCTATCTTAAAGAAGGTGTGATAGACATTCCTTTACTGGATAAAATGGAAGCAATATATGAAAATGAGTTTTTTAGACATGTGAGATTTGAAAACGAACTGACAGTTAAAGTAAACGGTATGACCGGAGAAGGTATTGTAGCGCATTGATCGGTTTATAATGGAGGCCAGAATGAAATTATGCAGAGAATGCAAAAACGAAGTTTCAGAATCGGCGCAGATATGTCCAAAATGCGGGGCTCCCAAGCCGTCTCTGGAAAAATGGGACGGTTACGGATTCGAGTATAAAAGCAGGCTCGGAATAATGGGTTTGCCTCTGATCCATGTTTCCTTCAAATATACTGCGAACAGAACGCCGGTAGTAGCGAAGGGGATTATTGCGGTAGGCCAGTTCGGGATCGGTGTTATAAACATATCGCAGTTCGGGATCGGCATTCTGAGCGCCGGTCAGTTCACGCTGGGTATGTATGCCCTCGCGCAGTTCGGCTTTGCCTACTCCCTGATAGCTCAGTTCGGTCTCTACATCGAGTCCGGCTATGGACAGATGGTGTGGAAACTGGCTGAATTATTGGGCAGGTAAACAGATTTGTGATTTACAACCAGCTTCATTTTTTCGAATCGAAAGTCAGCGGCACATTAATTAACTGCAGATTTGGAGTGTCTTTATAGCTGGCGGGTAAAGATCTATGACTTTCGTTTCTCAAAAAAAAAGCTGTTTGTCAGATTACCTGTAATTCATCATCACTATCGCTGCAATTATCATGACGACAGCGGTAATATCCTTTTTCTTAAGCCTTTCGCCGAATATAAAATATCCTCCCAGGTTGATCATAACGATCGTACCTGAACTGACAGTCGGGAAAACGACCGAAGCTTTGTAATATTTAAAAGATTCGATCAGAAAATACGAGGCGAACATGTTCGGAATACCGACAAGAAGACCGGTAATAATATCAGTTTTAGTAACTTTTCTGCCGTTTTTGAAGCCTTTTACCGTAAAAAACAGGCTCACCCAGAAAGCTGTGAAGAAAACAACGAACAGAAAAACAGCTTTATAATCCGTTCCGCCGTATATCTCGAAAAGCTTGTTCGAAAACTCCGCGAAACCCACGATCAGAAACAGCAGGATGATCGTTTTATTGACCCCTTTTACCCTGTCAAGCTCGCGCGGCGAAACATTTATCATCACGATCGCGGCGAGTGAAAGCACAACTCCCGCAGTCTGAAGAATATTCGGAATTTCCTTCCATAGCATCATCGAAAGAATTACAGGCAGAATAATACCCGTTTTGGAGACCGCACCCGTGATCCCGACACCGTTCTCCCTGATGCTTTTCTGAATAAAAATAAAGCCTAGAAAGTAGAGAAAACCTCCGAACAGACCGATAAAGAGCGCGGAATACAACGAAGGGCCGGCCTCAAATTTGATCGTCGAGCTATGAAGACTCAATATAAGGCTGATCGAAAAAGCCGCCACATAATTCGCCGAAGTAACCGCATATCTGTTCAAGTCCCTGTTCTCGCTCGATTTGAGAATCAGGGCGATAGACGCGCTGGAAAGTATTGCCAGGAAGAGGAATATCACAGCTTTTCCTTTGCCATTAAAAATACACGATAATTATATTGTGTAAACCCGAAAAAAGCAATATATTCCGCCCTTTATTATTTTAGACATGCAGGTACATGAAAAAATTAAGAAATATCGCGATTATAGCCCATGTTGATCATGGCAAGACCACTCTTATTGACGCGGCTCTGAAGCAGACCGGTTTTTTCAGAGCGAACCAGAAGGTGGAAGAAAGAATCATGGACTCGAACGACATCGAGAGGGAAAGAGGGATAACTATCTTTTCCAAGAATGCCGCTCTGAACTATAACGGTTACAAGATCAATATTGTTGATACTCCGGGTCATGCCGATTTCGGCGGAGAGGTGCAGAGGATCATGAAAATGGTGGACTCGGTTCTTCTTCTTGTTGACGCTTTCGAGGGACCTATGCCGCAGACGAAATATGTGCTCAAGAACGCTCTTCAGATCGGTCTTAGGCCTATTGTTGTGATCAACAAAATTGACAGACCGAACTGCACTCCGCACGAAGTTCTCGACAAGGTTTTCGACCTTTTCGTCGAACTCGGTGCCGCTGATGATCAGCTTGATTTTCCCGTGATATATGCATCGGCCAAGAACGGTATAGCAAGGTATGACCTTGAGGATGAGAATAATGACCTCATTCCTCTGCTCGACACCATTATCAAAAGCGTCAAAGAGCCTGAGGGCGACGAGAACGGCCCTTTCCAGTTCCTTGTTTCGGCCATCGAGTACGACAATTATCTCGGAAAGATAGGTACAGGTAAGATACACCGGGGTAAAGTGAATTTCGGGCAGGAAGTCGTGCTTCTTAAAAGAGACGGCGAAAGACTTTTGTACAGGATCTCGAAGCTTTTCGTCTATGACGGACTTAAAAAAATGCACACTAAGACCGCTTCCGCCGGCGACATTGTATCTATAGCGGGTCTGTCTATGATAGATGTCGGCGAAACAGTCACTGATAAGGATCATCAGGAGCCTCTTCCTCTGATAAATGTTGATGAGCCTACTCTCGCAATGACATTTCTTGTGAACGATTCCCCTTTTGCAGGTCTTGAGGGTAAATGGGTCACTTCCAGAAATATTTGGGAAAGGCTTGAAAAAGAACTTCAGACTAATATAAGTATAAAAACAGAAAAAACAGACCTTCCCGACCAGTTCACCGTAAAAGGACGCGGAGAGCTTCAGCTTGCCATCCTTATAGAGAATATGCGCAGGGAAGGCTATGAATTCGCCGTCTCCAAGCCGAAGGTGATTTACCGGGAATTGAACGGTAAAACGACAGAACCCGTAGAACTGGCTGTTATTGATGTGGCAGACGAATTCAGCGGAGTTGTTATCGAGAGGCTCGGTATAAGGAAAGGCGAGCTTTTGAACATAATTCAGGGAACCGACGGTTATACGAGGCTGGAGTTTAAAGTCCCTGCAAGAGGTTTGATAGGATTCAGGAACGAATTCCTCACGGAGACCAGAGGTACCGGTATTCTGAACCACTCTTTTTACGAGTACGAGTATTATAAGGGCGACATACCAAAAAGAAGCAGAGGCGTTCTCGTTTCGCTCGAGCAGGGGGCGGCAGTACCCTATTCGCTGTTCAATCTTCAGGACAGGGGGGTAATGTTCATTGATCCGGGAACTGATGTATATGCAGGTATGATCGTCGGCGAAAACTCGAGAGAGGACGACCTGGATGTTAATGTAATAAAAAACAAAAAAATGTCCAATGTAAGAGCTTCGGGATCAGATGATGCCATCAAACTTTTCCCTCCGAGAAAGATGACACTCGAACAGGCTTTGGAGTATATTGAAGATGACGAACTTATTGAAATCACACCTGAAAATATCAGGCTTAGAAAAAAACATCTTGATGTCAATGACAGAAAGAGGATGAGCAGAATCAAAAACAAAGGAAATGATGAAAGAATTTAGAGAAGCGGGACTAAGGCAGGAGATACTGGATGCGATCGCCGAAATGGGGTTTGTTAAACCCACACCAATACAGGAAAAAACGATATCGCATCTGCTTTCTTCAAAACAGGATCTTGTAGCCCTCGCTCAGACCGGCACGGGCAAAACGGCTGCTTTCGGACTGCCGATCGTAGAGCAGGTTGATCCAAGTCTGAACAAAACGCAGGCACTTATACTGTGCCCCACAAGAGAACTCTGCATGCAGATAACGAAAGACTTTAATTCATTCTCGAAATATCTGCCGAGGATTAAAACGGTTGCAATTTACGGCGGATCGAGCATTGAAAAACAGATCAGCACTCTTGCGAAAGGCGTTCACATTGTTGTAGGTACTCCGGGCAGAGTACTCGATTTGATCTACAAGAAAAAGCTCAAGATCGAAAAGATCACATGGCTTGTTCTTGACGAGGCGGACGAAATGCTTAATATGGGATTCAAAGAGGACCTCGACGAAATACTTTCATCAGTAATTTCCGATAAACAGACGCTTCTTTTCTCCGCGACCATGCCCGGAGAGATAGCGAAGATCGCCGAAACTTACATGACAGACCCTGACGAAATAAGTGCCGGACAAAAGAATGTCGGTGCGGAAAATGTGGAGCATCATTACTATCTGGTTCACGCAAGAGACAGGTATAATGCCCTCAAACGGCTTGCCGATGTTTATCCCGACATTTACGGGATCGTTTTCTGCCGGACAAGAGAGGAAACACAGCAGGTTGCAGACAAACTTATATCCGACGGCTATAATGCTGACGCTTTACATGGTAATCTCTCTCAGTCCCAGAGGGATCAGGTAATGAACAGGTTCAGGACGGGACATCTTCAACTTCTCGTTGCTACGGATGTAGCTGCCAGAGGTATAGATGTGAATAATCTGTCTCACATAATCAATTATAATCTCCCCGACGACCCTGATATATACCTTCACAGAAGCGGAAGAACAGGCAGAGCGGGAAAAAGCGGAATATCAATATCTATTGTCCACATGAAGGAAAAATCCAGGATCAGGATGATAGAAAACCGCTCAAAGATCAGATTTGCACAGAAAAAAGTTCCCGACGGAATAACTATCTGCGAAAAACAGCTCTTCTGTCTCGTTGACAGAGTAGTGAATATTGATGTCAATAAAGATCAGATCGAAAGATTTCTTCCCTATATCTATGATAAACTTTCAGACCTTTCCAGAGACGAACTTATACAGCATTTTATATCTGTAGAATTCAACCGTTTTTTGGAATATTATAAAGACGCGTCCGATCTTAATAAAGGTATCGAAGCACAGAAAGTCAAAACGAAAAGCAGCGATAAATATAAAGATAGAGAAAAGTTCTCAGGAAGAGAGAGTTTTACCCGGGAAGACGGACGCAAAAAGCAGGACAAAAGAGGCAAAAAAGATTTTTCGAGATTCTTTATCAGTGTCGGTTCTAAAGATAATATTGACAAACCGGGACTTATAAAACTTATTGCGAGTCAGATCAGGAACAGAGCTGTAGAGATAGGCAGGGTCGATCTAATGAAGAATTTCTCATTTTTTGAAATAGACAGCTCTTATGAAAAGGAAACATTAAAAGCTTTCGAATTGTACGAGTTTATGGGGAAACCGGTCACAGTTGAACTTTCATCAACAGAGCCGCACGAACCCAGGCCACGGGTGAAGAAAAAGGGCAGTAAAAATAAATATCAGTCGTAGAGTTCGGGAAACTTAACTTTTTCTATCCCTTCGACGATTATATGAAGAACGAGCATCTGGATCTCCTGTATCCTGTCGCTCGTTTTTCCTTTAACGATGATCTCATTTCCGGCTTTACCTTTAAGCTCTCCGCCGTCTTTTCCGATAAGAAGAACTGTATTCATCCCTAGCAGTTTGGCTTTTTCAAAAGCTTTGATGATATTCGGCGAATTGCCGCTCGTTGAAAGTCCTATAAAAACATCGCCTGATCTGCCGTAGGCTTCGATACCTCTCGCGAATATCTCCTCGAAACCGAAATCGTTGGCGGCGCAGGTTATGAACGAAGGGTCCGAAAGAGCTATCGCGGGTAAAGCTCTCCTGTCCGACCTGAATCTGCCCGTCAGTTCTTCAGCGAAATGCATAGCATCGGTCATTGAGCCGCCGTTTCCGCAGATCAATACTTTTTTTCCACTGTCGAAAGCTTTAACTATAGTCATAATAACATCTTTGACCGTCTTAAGATTTTTTTCCTCCGAAATAAAATCTCCGAGCAGATTGTGAGCTTCTTTGAATGAGTCGATTATATTACCGAGAGGCATATTCTTCTCCTACAAATTGTTTTTTAAGAGCTGATCTGCGGGAACGGCTCCGAAATCTTTTGCGGGAACTCCCGCAAAAACCCGTCCGGCAGGCACATCTTTCGTCACGACCGATCCGGCGGCGACCATTGCGTCCTCACCTATTGTTATGCCCGGAAGAATAGTCGCATTTACTCCTATCCTGCCACCGTCTTTTACTGTGATGCCGCGAAAATGTTTGAACCTTTCCTTTGACCTGCCGGCAAAATTGTCGTTGCTCGTGGCAACGCACGGCGCGATAAAGCAGTAGTTCCCGATCTCTGAAAGGGCTGTTATGTAGGCATTGGACTCTATTTTGCACTTTTTCCCTATAGTACATTTAGACTCGATCAAGACCCCCCTTCCGATAATCGTCATCTCCCCCACCTTCACGCCGAACTGGACCGCCGCCTGATCTGCGACAAGAACTTTATCGCCGATCTCTGCGCCTGCGTAAATAACAACTCCGGCGCCGATAAGAACGCCATTGCCGATCTTTGCCGGCGGAAGAACTTCATCGGTCGCCATCGCTGAATTGGGCGACTTCAGTTTCTTCTTCCCGATAACCGTGTTGTCATCGATCCTTACATTTTCCCCAATAACCGTACCGTCATGGATAACCACATTATGACCTATTATGCAGTTTTTACCGAAAATTACATCTTTACCTATGAAGACATTCGATCCCTTTGCAGACAAATTCAACTCACTCATTCCATTCTCCGCAGCTTTTTGTGTAAATATATCAATAATCCTCTCTGTATGCTAAATAAAAATGAACAAAGAAAATTGTTTTATTATCCTGTTTAGAGCATTATATTAATGGCGCAATTCAAAATCAAAGGAGAGTTTTAATGTCAAAAATATCAGATACGGTCAAAATAAATGAAAATACTGTAAAAAACAGAATACTTATGCCTGCTATGGTCTGCTTCAACTGGTCGGATGCTGAAGGTTATGAGACGGTTGACAGAGCGGATCATTACGGCAGAAGAGCCAAGGGGGGAACGGGAATTATCGTGATCGAAGCGACAGCGGTATCGAAAGACGGCAGGATAACAGAAAAACAGCTCGGGCTCTGGGAAGACGGCCACATTGACCAGTTCGCAAGGATAGCCGACGCCTGCCACAAAGAAAACTGCGCGGTGATAGTTCAGCTGGCTCATTCCGGAAGAAAAGAACCTGCCGGCAGACATTGTAACGGCTTAAGCGAAAACGATGTAGCAGTAGTAAAACAGGATTTCATAAGTGCGTCGGTCAGAGCAAAAAAGGCGGGACTCGACGGCGTCGAAATTCATGGAGCGCACGGATTTCTTTTAAACCAGTTCGCTTCTAAAAGTTCGAACGAACGGAGTGACAAATACGGCGGATCTCTCGATAACAGGACTAAACTTCCTCTGGAGATCGTTCATGGAGTCAGAGAAGCTATAGGACCTGATGCGGTCATAAGTTACAGGTTTGGTGTCAACGATCCGACTTTTGAGGAGGATATATATTTCGCAAAAAAACTTGTCTCAGCCGGAGCGGACCTGCTTGATGTGTCGGCCGGCATTGGTTATGACGGGATCAAAGTTCCCGATGATTTCGGATTTTCAGCGATCACATACATGGGCAAAGTAATTCATGATAATGTTGATGTTCCCGTCGCTTCAGTTTACGGTATAAGATTTCCTGAACAGGCAGAAAAGCTGCTCGAAATGGAACATACTGATCTGGTTGCTGTGGGAAGAGGAATTCTTGCGGACCCGGACTGGACGAATAAAGCGATAAACGGCGAAAAAATTACGCCATGTATCCGTTGCGAACCATGGTGCCTGTACGGAAAAGACGGCCGTAAATGTCCCGGCAACCAGTACCGTTAAGACCTTTTCAAGCGGTGCATTTCAAGTACCATTTATAATACTTTCACACCCGATTTTCAGCACTTTGTCCCTTTCTATTATGACATGACTCATATTTTATTATATTTCAAACAAATCTTTCAGGAGATCATTATGCTGTCGAGAAGTATCAAGAATATAATAAGAAGAGTAGAGAGCAGAGAGTTAACTCCGGATCAGGCCAAAGAATTGATAGCTCTTGAGTTAAGGTTTGAAATGAAAAAAAACCTGAACGCTAAAAGATCCTCAACAAATCTTTTTCTATGATATTAAAAAACCGCCTCTGATCCAGGCGGTTTTTGACCTTTGTGGAGATGAGGGGAGTCGAACCCCTGTCCGAAAAAGCGTCCGAAAGGACCTCTACATGCTTATTACGCCTTTGGATTTAACCGTACCGGCTCCGGACGCACGCGGCACCTGCACGGCGATCCTGATTTGTCGCGCCATGACCCCTCAGGCGAGGATCAGAGCAAACCGGTTCGGGATGGCGTCCTTCCGACAGATGAACCGGAAATCCGGCGGAGAACGAGCTGCGCTATCTTAGGCAGCTAATGCGTAATTATTATTAGCATTTATTGTTTTCACAGGACTTTTAAAGATCCACCTGCGATTATCTGCATGCAATCCAATCCAACGATCAATCCCGTCGAATCCACAAGCACCCCCGTTGGACAGAGGTAATATAATACATTTTCACGGAAAAATCAATCTTAAGTCTCTGTCCGTAATATATCTACTGACCCGTATTCGCTTTTGTATTAATCCAAACAAAACTGTTTTATTCTCCCGTATTTTTTGTTATAATTCATAGTTAATAAAAAAAACAACGGAAGGACTTATGAAAACAGCAATTTATCCCGGAACATTCGACCCTCTGACCAACGGCCATTTGGATCTTATAGAAAGAGCATCGAAACTTTTCGGTAAGCTCATCGTTCTTGTCGGAGAGAATAAATCAAAAAAGCCTCTTTTCGATGTAAAGGAAAGAATTTATATGATCGAACAGTCAATAAAACACCTCAATAATGTAACTGTCGATTCCAACGAGGGCCTGACTGTTGAGTACGCCCGGAAACATAAGGCGAAAATTTTAGTTAGAGGCGTCAGGGCTTTTGCTGATTTCGAATATGAACTTCAGATGGCGATAATGAACAGAAAACTTGACGAAAGTATTGAAACCGTATTTCTGATGCCCAAGAACGAATATTCGTATCTGAACTCGTCTCTGATAAAAGGGATATCCGATTTTGATGCGAATGTTAAAGATTTTGTTCCGGATGCAGTTGTGAAAATGCTTAAAACCAAAATGGGGAAAAATTATGGAAAATAATATCGTCTCCCGGGAAGAATTCAATGTTTACAACATCATTAGAAGGTTATGGGTCAACAGGTTAGTATTCGTATTGATAATTTCGGTTTTTTCTGTCGCGAGTATAATCTATTCCCTGGTAGTGGACCATGAGTATGAAGTTTCCGCAACCCTGCATCCCGCAGACGCGTCTGCGGAAACTACGATAAAAGACACAAGGTCTGTTATGGGTTTTGCAATGACCGGTTATTCTCACATGCCTGTAATGAATGATATCATGATAACTCTGAGATCTAATTCATTCTTGGAGAGAGTGTACGAGAATTTCCGTGACGATGAAGATGTCTTTGGAGACAGTCTGAAAGAAATTGATGACAATAATGATCATGATCATGCCGAAAGGCTCAGAAGGCATTCCGCACTTAGATTTTTACGAAAAGCTGTCCGTTTCAGTATAAATTCGGATCATAATACTATTGTTTTGTTCGTAAGACTCAAAAATAAATATGCGGCTTATGAAGTAATGGAGTTCATCATAAGTGATTTGAGAGATTATATCCGCACCAACAATATCAGTAATGTAGAATCGGATATAGTTTTTTATCAGGAAATAGTGGACAAAGCTGATGACCCCAGAATACAGAGGGTGATAGAAAGAAAGCTCACGGAAAAATTTGAAAGAAAATTTGTGCTTTCATCAAATGTTTTCACAGTAGTTGACCGGCCCGTAATTCCCGCAAAAAGAGTTTTTCCCAAAAGAAGCATGATCGTCATTCTTACTACAATTGCCGGAACTTTCTTTTCTTTCCTTGTAATCACGCTATACCCCACTGTTCAAAAATTATACAAAATAATCAGAGATAATAATCCGTAAACTTTTATGAACATGCCGGAAAGCTTTTATTATATCCTGCTTATCGCTGTTATTGTGCCTGTCGGTCTGTCCTGGGTAAAATCAGGAACGATCATAAACCCTGTCACATTCTTTAATTTGTGGTGGGGCGGATTCTTATTTCTTTCGACACTGAATCTTGTGGGAATAAGAATACCTTCCATGCGGGTTTACTACATAGTTCTTCTGGCAATGTCAATGTATTCCACGGGATGCCTCTCATTTATCTCAGGAAACAATATCAGTGACCGTCCATCCCTCTTAAAACCTGAAAAAACTGATGCCTTGCCTGTTAAGATGCAGGTTTTTATTCTGCTTCAAATAGCATTTACCGTTTTTCTGATCTATTACTCCAACAGGGCTTTTGCTATGATGCGAAGCATGGGACCTGATGCTTTCAGGGCGCTAATATACAAAGATGAAGGTCTTTTTGGACAGGATAAAAAATATTTTATGTTCATAGTGTCACCATATCTTTATCTGTCAGTAATACTGACTACGGCAGGTGTTATGACCAAAAAAATATCTAAGTATTTTCTGATATTATCCTTTTTCAACCTTATACTCTACAGCGCACTCACTGCAGGCAGAGCGCCTATATTTTTGGGTATAATGGTACTTTCACTGGGGTTTTTATACAATCTAAACATCAGTAAACTGAAAATCCGTCCGGCCACGCTGATAATGATAGCGTTCCCTGTTATTTTTATCGTATGGATGAGTGCATTCAGAAAATCCACTTTCAGAGCGGACACCAAATCCCCTCTTTATATATTTTTTGAGTATTTTGTATGGTACTTTACCGGACCGTTCACGGCATTCGATTATTTTATGAACAATATGAATCAGGGTGCAGATTATCACTATTCGGCTGTCAGAGGTGTTTTTGCGGGAATAGAAGAACTATTCCTGCCTGTACTAAAAAGGGCTTTTCCCGGTTTTTACGGGATAAATGAGAGTTTCCACGAATTTACAAGAATTTACAGACCTATGGGAGGTCCCGCAACACACCACAACTCGCATTTTACTATGCTTTATACCTTCATGAGAGATGCAGGCTATCTGGGAGTAATGATTTTTTCCTATATTTTTGGAGCAGTTAACGGTATCATGTTCAGTCTTTTCTTAAAAAAGACCACCATCGTCAATTTTTCGATGCTTCTCATACTTACATTCTTAAGCCTTATGGGAATAATGAGATGGGAATTGAGGTATGTGTGGTCATGGCTGACAATATCGGGAATACTATTAATTCCGAACAGATTCGTTTTCCGGCCTCAAAATCCGCCGGCAAAAATCAGCGGAACTGATAATGTATAAAACAAATCTGATAAACCTGGCTGTCAGCTATACCGGTTTGTTTCTTGGTCTTTTCAACACATTCATCAAACCAAAGGTACTCACATCTGAAGAGATAGGTATATTCAGCACTATTGTTTCTATAACTCTGATACTGAAACTCATTACCGAAGGCGGACTTTCAAGTGTTATAATGAGATATTATCCTGTTTATAAGAACGGAAATGACAAATGCAGGTTCGTTCTTTCCGTAACCGTTTTGTCTTATGCAATACTCGGATCATTCATTTTTCTTCTTTTTCTTTCAAAAGGTTTTCTCAGCTCATATTACGGTAACGGTTCCATCGACGAATATTTCTTTCTTCTTCCTTCATTTTTGTTTCTTTCACACGGTTTGGACTTAACGGAAAGATTTTCAAAAGTTCTCTTCGTCTCGGTAAGATCCAACATCATAAGGAACATCTACTTCAAAGCCGCAAATGGAGCCTTTCTTTTTTACATGCTCTTTTTTCAGATAAGTTTCAAAAGTTACATTATCTTTTTTATAATTATTAACACTTTTACTTTTCTGATGATGATGCGACTTATTATTCCCACACTAAATATAAAGCCCGTATTAAAAGATATTATTCCCGACATGTCGATCATAAGAAATTTCAGGACCTATGCTTTTTTTATGATGGTATCCGCTTTTTCCGCGACAATGGTGAGCAATATTGACAGGATCATGATCGGTCATTATCTTGATTTCAGCAAAACCGGAATATATACTATTTCTGCAGCATTGGCAGGAACTCTACTGTTAATATTCAATTCCTTTGCAAGAACAGCACAACCAAAACTTTCAGAACTTGTTCAGTCTGAAAAATTTGATGAAGTAAAAAAAATATATAGAGAAAATCTGTATGATAATCTGCATTTCGGAATAGCTCTTTTTACAGCTCTTTCTGTTTTCTCAATTGATATTCTTTCGATTTTCGGTGCTGAATATAAAGAAGGTGTGTCGGTTATCATCCTTATAGCTTTCGGGCAGCTTCTTAATATATCTTCAGGAATGTGCGGTGAAATAATTTCATTATCCGGATTTTATAAATTTGATTTTTACTCCAGAATAAGCCTTATATTGATAGTCATAATCTCAAATGCCGTATTTATTCCCGCATACGGAATAACGGGAGCTGCCATAGCCACTGCCTTTAATATTCTTATGTATTCTGGCCTTAAAATATATTATGCCTTCATAAAATTCAAAATTCATCCTTTCACAAAAAGAACACTGTCTTTTTACACCGCAGGATTTTTTGCCGCGCTCTTAATGGTTTCGGCAAGACCGCTGACAGAGAAAAATATTACAGGTATAATTCTTATATCTGCTTCCGGATTCTTGTTTTATGATTTTTTACTCGGTACATTGTTCAGATATAAAAATTCAGTTATGTTAAGAATAATAAGAAAAACAGGCCGTTAAACATGCAAAAATTATTCATGATCACGAACAGTTGCGGAAAAATCCCCCAAAAGCTCAATGAGACCGATCCGATATCTGCAGATACTATTAAAGAATATTTCTTAACCAACGGGTTTTCAGTGACAGTAATGACATATGACGAACTGGCAAACTCTGTTTCTTCGATGATCAGAGAAATTAAGAATGCTTATTTTTTCTGCGCCAGCTCGCAGTATCCGGACTATTTTTCATCCGTTGAGGATGTTCTTATTACTATTGAAAAATGCGGAGGAATTCTTATACCGGGTTTTATTCATTACAGGGCTCACGAGAACAAATATTTTCAGGAAATAATAAAAAAGAAGCTGAATATACAAGCACCCGATTCCGTCATTCTAAGCAGTTATCCTGAAGGAATTGAAACAATAGAAAAGTTAAAATTTCCTGTCGTCGGAAAACTTTCATCCGGATATGGAAGCCGCAGCGTGGAACTCCTCAGCGATAAAAGATCGGCCGAATTATATATCGAAAAAAATATGAAAGGCATATTGAAGCTGAGAAAGAACATTCTCAAATACATAAGGTATAGAAAAAAGCTTAAAGGAAAACATCCTCTAAAAGCAGGAAAAATAATACTTCAGGAATATATTTCCCATCCCGGTTTCGACTGGAAAATACTGGTTTTCGGAAACAAAGTCTTTTATTTGAAAAGATATGTAAAAAATAATGACTTCCGGGCTTCCGGAAGCGGGAATTTCGACAACACTGCCAGGCCTTCGGATGAACTGATCCATTTCGCCTTCTCAGTAAAAGAAAAACTTGACACCCCCTGGGTTTCGCTCGATGTAATAGAGAGCGACGGGTCTTTTTTTCTGATCGAATATCAGTGTGTGCATTTTGGAATGTACACTGCTGTCAACAGTGATTCGTATGTTGAGATGACAGCAACCGGAATTAAAGAAAAAAACGGCAGAACAGATATCGATCTTTTATTCGCGGAGGAACTATATAATTATATCTGTGAAATAGAAAATATGAAAAACAAAGAAAAGTTAACCCATGACTAATCCGCAGTTTGAGATATCTGTTATTATGTCGGTGTACAACAGCTCCGCATACCTGAGAACAGCCGTCGAAAGCATACTGTCACAGACATTCAGTGATTTTGAATTTCTTATTACCGATGATTGTTCTGATGATGATTCCTATTCTATTCTAAAAGCATACGAAGCAAAGGATAAGAGAATCAGAGTTTTCAGAAACGATAAGAATCTCGGTCTTACGGTAAATCTGAATAAAATGACCGAAAGATCGAACGGTCGTTATATTGCCAGAATGGATGCGGACGACATCTCTTTTCCGGACAGATTTCTGAAGCAGATAAAACTTTTTCAGAAAGAGAATGATACCGACATTGTTTTTAGCGATTCTATTTATATTGACGGTAGAGGTCACGAGATCTGCAGAGCCTGGACACCCGGAAATTTGAACAAAATACTGAAGTCTCTTAAGCATGACTGCTATATTCCGCATCCTTCCGTAATGATAAAAAAGAGCGTTCTTGTTGAAAACAACGGCTATAATGAGAAATGCCGAACCGGTCAGGATAAAGAACTGTGGCAGAGACTGCTCAATAACAATGCTGTTTTTAAATATATAAATGAGCCTCTAATATATTACAGAATAAACCCGGAAGGAGTAACCACACTCAAAAAACGCGGAAATGACCATGATTTCAGACTTGCAAAAGTATTGATCAATAACAGACAAAAAGCTAAAGCGCTGAGATTTTTTTTGAGCAACTTCCGCGGCTTCAGTTTCAAACAAAAATTTTCATTGCTTATTAAGCTCTTGCTGCCGGTCAGATTAAGGTATTATATAGCTGTATTGAGAGGAAAAAAAAGCCGTTTCGAGAACAATAATTTCATCTAGAGATATAATGAGAGATCAGAAAATAAAAATAGCTTTTTTGATACCGGAACTTTCAGGCGGAGGCATTTGTGCTACCGCGATCAATTTGTACAGAAACCTGAATCCTGAAATTTACGATATAATTATTGCAGCCTATGATTCAGTAAGATCTTGTGAAGCCGACCCCTGCATAAAAACGGTGTCTTTCGGACTTCCTTCCACCCGGGGAGTTCTTAAGCGCATTAGAAGAACTGTTGCAGTATATTTTAAGGTAAAGAAATTCAAAAAGAAGTTTAATCCGGATATTACACTAAGTTTTAAGGATAACGCAAATCTTATAAATCTCTTTACCAGGCATAACGACAAGATATTAATGTCGGTACATACAACGCCTTCTGCCGATTATAGAGGATTACACGGATATTTGTATAAATTTATGATCAGGTCTTTTTTTCGCAGATCCGACATGATCATAACAGTTTCAGACGGAATAAAAAACGATATGATAACAAATTACGGGCTTGAACCACATCTTTTTCAAACCGTATATAACTCTATCGATCCGTCAAAAATTCAATTAATGTCTGAAGAAGGTATCGAGCCGGAACTAAGTTGTTTGTTCTCAGGTGTAAACACAGTGATCTGTGTCGGAAGACTTACCAGAGCCAAAGGTCAGTGGCACCTTATCAGAGCTTTCAAAGAAGTACTGAATGAATTCCCTGATTCTAAACTCGTGATTATTGGCGAGGGTGAAATGAGACCCTTCCTTGAGAAAACAATACAAGATCTTGATCTGAGCAGGAATGTTTTTTTGACAGGTAACAGAAATAATCCTTATAAATATCTGAAAAGATCAGGTGTTTTTGTGCTTTCGTCAATTTATGAGGGATTCGGGATAGTCATAGTTGAAGCTATGGCATGTGGTCTGCCGGTAATATCAACGGACTGCAGATCAGGTCCGGGCGAGATACTGCGTGACGAAAGCGGAAACACATACGGATTGCTGGTTGATCCTCCCGACGGTATTTGCTATGACGGCAACTCACCGGCAACTAAAGAAGAAATGGATCTTTCAAAAAAAATCCGTATGCTTATCAGAGACAGGAATCTGGCAGAAAAATACAGGGATTTGTCAAAGAAAAGATACCCTGATTTTTCAACAAATACAATAATGCCTCAATGGGATAAAATTTTTAAAAAGATCACAGGATAGATGTCTATGGTAAGTGAAATGGTGTCTGTAATAATCCCTACATATAAAAGACCGGAAATGCTGAAAAGGGCAATAGAGAGCGTGCTGAGTCAATCGTATGGCAATATAGAGATCATCGTAGTCGATGACAACTCCGGTGACGATACCGGAAAAACAGTTGAAAATTACGGAGACAGAATAAATTTTTTGAAAAACACCCGGACATCCGGAGGTGCCGAAACAAGGAACAGGGGAATAGGTGTATCAAATGGAAAATACATTGCTTTTCTTGACGATGACGATGTGTGGAACAGTGAAAAGATCGCTCTGCAGGTAAATGAACTGGAGACTAATCCGGATGCCGTTCTCTGCACCTGCGGTCTCCGTGTAGTTTATGAAAAATCGGGACTGCAATATTATAATTTTCCGGGACTCAATAATACGGGTTTTAAAGATATGCTTCTAAACAACCGTGTCGGTATAACTTCAACTGTTATGGTAAAAAGATCGGCACTGGACAGATCCGGGTGGTTTGATCCCGACCTTCCTGCCAGGCAGGACTACGACCTGTGGATAAGACTGAGCAAAGAGGGTTCATTCAGATCGGTCAACAGACCTCTGGTGGATTATTATATGCACGGATCGAAATCTCAAATTTCATCAAATATCAAAAAATATATGAAGGCTAATGAAATAATCAGGAATAAACATTCTGAGTTCTATGAAAAATTTAACAGTTCGGAACTCAACATACTTAAAGCGGATAATTTTTTTCAGTATTCAACAATTGCTATTAACAATAATAAAAGATTATCGGCATTGAAATATATACTCCGGTCGATTATATTTAAACCATCTCTAAGAAATATAGTCCTGATCTTCGCCTATATTGCGGGAAAAAGATCATACATTCTGATAAAACAGATATACGGTAAAAGACAGAAGAGAAGGTATGAACAGATTTAACACTGTAGAAAAAAATATTGCGGGATTTCTTTCAAAACATCCCGGTATGAAGAAAAGAATAAAAAAATTCTACTCAGTACTGAATTATCTGATATATAAAAAAAATTACACCTCCAAGACGGATCTTCCCATCCAAAAACTGCTTTCTGACGAAAGAAACGAATCATTTTTCGGCTACTACGATAAATCTCCTTTAAGCCCGGACGGAAAATATATAGCTTTTCACGAAACTAAAGGAATACATTCACAAAAGCCGCCTGATCCGGATAAACCGGTTTCGATCATGCTTTACGAAACAGAGAAAAAGGAATATAAAACTATCTCTTCTTCTGCGGCTTACAACTGGCAGCAGGGTTCAAGACTTATGTGGCTGAATAAGAACGAGATAATCTTCAATGATATAGAAAAAGGAATTTCCGTTTCCAGGATATTTGATGTCGCAGAAAACTCTTTAAGAACTGCCGGAAAACCAATATATGACTGTTTTGGCGACAAATACGCACTAAGTCTGTCCTTCGAACGACTGAACATGACCGATCACGATTACGGATATTCCGGATTGCAGAACAGTAAAATTAAAAGCACCCGGGATGACGGAATAACATATACAGATATTAAAACAGGAAAAAGCAAACTTGTGCTGAGTTTGGATCAAGTCATAAAGCTGCATCGTCAAGACGGCTCTAAGGCAAAAGATCATTGCGTAAATCACATAATGATAAGTCCTGACGGCAAAAACTTCATTTTTATACACAGATGGTTCTGTTCAGGCAGCAGGTTTGACTCTCTGGTTATGTGTGATATAGAAGGAAAAAATATGCGAATACTGGCTAATGACGGATTCGTAAGCCACTGCTGCTGGAACGGGAATGATAAAGTTGCAGGATTTTTTCACCATTCGTCTCACGGCAGGAATTTCTATACTATTGACACTAAAACGGGTCAGATAAGACTGATGTCTGAAAAACTCACAGATTTCGGAGACGGGCATCCTTCTTTTTACGGAAAGAGAATGCTACTTGATTCTTATCCTGACCGATCGAGAATGCAGAATCTGTATATATACAACGCGGATACTGACGGTGTTGAAAAAATCGGATCTTTCCTCTCACCTGTCAGATTTTTCGGAGAAACAAGATGCGATCTGCATCCGAGATGGTCAAATTGCGGTAATAAAGTTTTAATTGATTCCGTTCATGGCGGTAAAAGAGAACTCCGTTTGATTTTTATAAAATAATATAAATTCCTGCATTAAATTCATACAGTTTTTAAAACCGTCAGTTCACGAAACATTACTAATAATTTATCTGAAAAAATGGCTTTACAATGTGTTATTAATTCGTTATAATTCAAATCAGGTTAAAATTAAGTGTATGTTGCAGTTATGGATGTAAAAGTACTCCTGCCAGTTTCTTCAGGAGACAGACTCAAATATTTTAAATTGGCATTAAACAGTATTCTCACTCAGACTTACACCGACTTTGATGTTGTTGTCTGTATTGACGGGGTGATCAGCGAAGATATTGAAACTTATCTGAAATCTACCGGCGATAAAAGAATAATAATAATGCAGAATGAGAAAAATATAGGTTTGGCCGCAACACTCAACAAGGCAATTAAATCCTATCCGGCTGATATTTATTTCAGGATGGACTCTGACGATATCTGCAGAAAGAACAGATTTAAAAGAACCCTCGAGGAATTCGATAATGATCATGAGCTTTTGCTAATCGGAACAGAATGTGTTGAGATAGACGATGAAGGTATGGAGATATTCTACAAAAAAATGCCCTATCAGTCACAGATAAAAAAATGGGCGATCTCCAGAAATCCTTTTATTCATCCCTCAGTGGCTTTCAGAAAAGAATTCTTTGAAAAAGTTGGATACTACAACGAAAATTTCCGCAAAAGCCAGGACTATGAATTATGGGCAAGAGCAATAATTGAAAATATCAAAATGAACAATATCCACGAACCTCTCATATGGTTCAGGGTTTCAAACAAATTCTGGCGCAACAGAACACTCAGAAGCAATGTCAGAAACGAATTGAAGGTTTCTTTCTTCCTGATAGGCAGGTTCAAGGGATATATTTACCTTCCTAAAATACTCTTTAAAGCACTTTTAAGGTTCATGCCGGTCTGGGTTAATAAATTCATGTATAAATACGGAAGATGATCAGTTTCCGAGACGGGACATTTTCGGCCTGAATTTAAGCTCGACTTCTCTTCCGGTCTCAGCAGATTCATATATTGCATTTATCAATTCGAGAGATTTTCTTCCCTCAAGGCCATCAACAAGTGCCTGTTTATTGTTTTCAATACAGTCTATCACATGCTCAATATATCTAATGTGCCCGAATCCGTAAACATTCGGCGGATTTTCAGCGAACTCCGAAAGGATTTTTAATCTTGCCCCGTCAGACAGTCCGTTAAAATTCCATGTGACCATTTTATTAACTGCAAATCCTCCTATAACAACAGAACCTTTTTCTCCCAGGATACTCACCGATCCTTCAATATCATGTGGTCTGGTGGCTGTTGTGGCTTCGATAATTCCCATTGCGCCATTTTCGAATTTTATTATTGCTGCGGCAGTATCGTCAACTTCGATATTTGACATAAATGTTTCTGTTTTGGCCATAACAGAAACGGGTGTTCCGAGCATCCATTCAAGCAGGTCTATGTGATGTGATGCCTGGTTGGCAAGAACTCCCCCGTCATAGCGCCAGGTACCGCGCCATTCATCCATGTCATAATACCTCTGATCTCTGCACCATCTCACACGGACAGTTCCGAGGAATAATCTTCCGAAATCACCATTTTCCAATGCACTCCTGAGCTTTCTTACCGGAAGATTATAACGATTCTGCTTAACAACAAAAAGCCTGACAGAGTTCAGATCGCAGGTTCTTATCATAGCATCGGCGTCTGAAGTTCTAAGAGCCATTGGCTTTTCTACTATAATATGTTTTTTATATTTTTTCACTATGTCTATCGTATGTTCCGCGTGCATACCGGAAGGCGTAAGAATGTTAACTATATCAATATCTTCCTGTTCAAGCATACGGTCATACGAAAGGTAATAATTCGCAAGACCTGATCTTTCTGCGACCGAAGAAGCCCTTTCTTCATCTATATCGCAAACGGCCGCAAGTTCTGCCTTTTCAATATTCTTTACGGCTTCTATGTGCTTGGCGGAAATTCTTCCGCATCCCACAAGTCCGATCTTATATTTTTTCAATCTTCCGACCTCCCGAATTTATGTTTCAAGATAACTAAAGTTTCATAAAAAATAAAGTGAATAAAATTACTTGTATTTTTTTCTGTTTTTGCATAAATTCAACAATTAAAACGGAGGTAAAACTTGCTTTATCTCGTTTACGCTACCCTTCTGGCATGGATTTTTATGGTTGTGTATAATTATCAATCCCATAAAAGATACATAGTCAGAAATAAAGTTAAGTTCTACGACATACTCGAAGAAAACTATTCAAATAAAGGGAAAATAAAGATCGATGACTCGGTTTTCTTCTCATTCACACCTGAAAGCATAGAAAAAAGAGAGTTTTCAAAGTATCTTAATCTGGGAAAATTAAAATACATCCTTCAGGATACAACCCAGATCATGTTTTCTGTAGTTCTGATTTTCGCATTGGCCTACAGTCTTGAATATGTTCCGTTTTTCAAACCTGACTGGGAGGTTATTGAAAAAGAGTCTGTATGGCATCTTATCCTCGCAGGATATGTCATTTGTCTGGCAGATGCTTACTCAAAAACAAAAAAATACGATCATGTTATAAGATCATGGCTTAAAACTAAGAAACAGTCATAGCAACACCGCACTTTCTGACATATTCATAAATAAATACAGATGCGCAGTTCGATACATTCAGTGAGTTTTTTGTCCCTCTCATTGCTATAGATAAAAAATCATCACACAATTTTAGAGTATCTGAACAAATACCGATTTCCTCATTTCCGAAAATAATTGCAGTTTTTGGCACAAAACTATAATTTTCAATATCTTTTGATCCGTAACCGGTCTCAGCAGCAATTATCATGTATCCCGATTCCTTCAGATCTTTGACCGCATCCGCTGTTTTTTCTGTAACACTTATCATTACTTTCTTTTCTGATCCCATTGCTGTTTTTATCACTCCAGGTTTTTCAGGTCCGGGAGTAATCCCGGTCAGCATAAGTTTTTTTACTCCGAAACATTCACATGACCTGATTATCGATCCTACATTGTGAGCGGATCTTAAATTCTCAAGTATTATCACCAGCTCCGTTTTTTCCGAGCGCGGTTGTTCAGAATCGTTCGAAGATTTAATGAATTTCGATGCGGGAACGGGAAAACCGAAATGATCTTTGATTTTATGATAAAGGAAATGTGCTTTTTCGGCCTTAATCCGGATTTTCTTTTCATTTAAAACATCAGAAAGCTCTTCTATAAAGAGTTGTCCATTAAAATCCCGTAGATACAGGCAATACTTCTCAAGAATATTCTGATCGAAAGTTTTTCGGTTAAGCAGGCAATCTCTTAATCTTTGAAGCTCATCAGCGATCCGGAAGTACCGTGTTATCTCTTTGAGTTTTATAAATTTCGCTCTGCTCAGCATTATTGTTTCATCTGATTATCTGAAAATTATTATAGCAGGCAGAATAAAGAAAAGTACCGCGAGAAAACCGACAGCCCATAATCTGTTCTTTCTGACTTTTTCGGCAAACCATCCTGCTGTTCCTATCGGAAGCATTTTTAAAGGCACAAAAACTATCGCACCAAAAAAATTGAAAAGCGTGTGTGACAGCGCAATGCTTATTCCGGCCGGATTTCCGGTTACCATAGAAGCAAGTATACCTGTTATTGTTGTTCCGATATTTGAACCCACGGCATAGGGAAATATCTGATCAAGTGATACGATCCCCGCGCCCGCAAGCGGAACTATCAGAGATATTGTTATTCCCGAAGATTGCACCGATAGTGTGAACAGAAGACCAAAGATAAAAGCAGTTACAAAATTTCTGAAAACAAATTTATGAAGTATCCTTTCAAATTTACCTATGAGAAGTTTTTTCATGGTGGCTGACATATATCTCAAGGATGTAAAAAGCAATGCCAGTGCAATTATCAGCATAACCGCAAGAAGCAGACCGTCATATACCGGATATACAGCAGTTTTATCGGCAACCGTGTGTTCTGCAACGGGGTTTCCAAGCAAACGGGCAACTGTGTTCTCAATGTTGTAGGCTGCAGATTTCACCAGAACATCGAGAGGTGAATTGAATTTTACCGCCGAACCCCCAAGCAGAAGCTCCGTTAAAGTTTTTGCGCTTCTTCCAATAAATCCTGTCATTACTTCAAGAGGAAAAAAAACAAGCACGCACATACAATTGAAAATATCGTGAACCACTGCTGCGGCAAATGACCTGGGGAATTCGATCTTGCTCCGTACCTGACCAAAAGCTACAAGCATACAGGTGATCGAAGATCCGATATTCGCCCCCATTATCATTGGTACCGCGCTTTCAAAACTAAGAGTACCTGCACCTACAAAAGCAACTATTATTGATGTAGTAGTGCTTGAGGAACACATCAGTGCTGTAGTTATAATCCCGATGAATAAAGCGGTAAAAGGATCGTTAGCGGCATTTTGTATCAGGCTCGCTGTATTATCGGCAAAATAATGCTTGAATATTTCTCCAAGAAGCTTGATGCTCAGCAGAAAAAGCCATAAGAAAATCAGCATCTGAATTACTCTGAAAAGTGTATCGTGTTTTTTTAAACTTGATTTTAATATATTCATCAATAACTATTCATCATCTTTAATGTCTTCATCCCCTACATAATATCCGATCTTATCTATCGGGTTTGTAACAGATGTCGAAATATTCATAAGGTGGGAACAAATCCTTTTAAGGTACCTGAGCAAAAGCGCATAAGACGCATAGTTGACATTCAAAGGCGGTTCTATAGAAACTATATCGATCAAATCCGCATCTATCCTGTTTTTAATTTCAAAATGCCTGTCAATAACACTGGATGCCATTTGTTCATCTCCGTTCTTGAATGCTTTCAGCGTATTGATAAAAAGATACTGGGTATCCAGAGAATATTTCTCCATTTTCTTATTCCACTCTTCATCTTTCAGCATTTTCTTACTTTCGGCTATCTCTGAAATGTTCTTACTGTAATCACCTATCCTCTCCAAGTTGTTCACTATAGTTATAAGAACGAATGCTGTATAAAGCTGCTGCTCTTCCTTATCGTTTATTGCTATATGTTCAAAGACTTTTTTTCTGATCGACCTTTCAAAATGGTTTATCAGATAATCCTGTTTTCTTACTTCTTCTATCTGATCATGAGTAACATCGATTTTTGAATTGAATACCAGGTCTATGACATGATTGTACTGTTTTAATGAAACCGCACCCATTTCGTGGGTATCGTTCAGACCCTGGGTCAAAAGGTCCTGTTTGGACAGCATTTTAAAGAATTGTTTCAGCATTTTAAACTCCTGCTTTTTCTTGAAATTTAAACAAAAATCTTTTAAAAGAAAATGAAAATCCCGGGCAATATGAAGAAAAATACCAGCAGAAAAACAAGTGCCCATAATCTGTTATCCCTTACTTTTAACGAGAACCATTTAGCCAATCCTACAGGAACACTCCTGAATGGCACCAGAATGCAGGCACCATACAGGTTGAAAAGAGTGTGTACGAATGCGATACTGATAGCACTGGGATTCCCTGTAACCAGAGATGCCAGTATTCCAGTAACAGTTGTTCCTATATTAGCTCCGACAGTGTAAGGAAATATCTGTTTTAGAGACAGTATTCCTGCTCCGGCAAGTGGTACTACGAGTGATATAGTAATGGATGATGACTGAACAGATACCGTAAACAACAAACCGAAAATGAAAGAAGTTAAAACACTGCTGAAAACATATTTGTGGATTATTCTTTCAAATTTGCCGATAAGAAGTTTCTTCATTATCCTCGACATCGAATTAAGAGACATGAAAAGCATACCAAGTGCTATTATCAGCATTACTGTCAGGAGAAAACCGTCGTATGAAGGATAATAACTGATTTTTCCCATAACCTCATGAGCTTCGGGTGAATATCCTAACATGCCTGCTACTGAATTTTCTATAAATCCGGATGCCGGTTTTACAATATCATCGAGAGGTGAGTTGAATTTTACACCGGAAGTTCCCACGAACATCTCCGTAAAAAATCTGGCAGATTTGGCAATTATTCCCGTTGAAAGCTCTATGGGCAGAAAAACAAGAACCGCGAACAAGTTGAAAAAATCGTGTACTATAGCCGCGGCAAACGATCTGTGAAATTCAAGTCTATTCCGAACCTGACCGAAAGCGACTATTATACCTGTTACCGATGTGCCGATATTCGCTCCCATTATCATTGGTATCGCATTTCCGAAAGAGAGAGTTCCGGCGCCGACAAAAGCAACTATTATAGAAGTCGTAGAGCTTGAGGACTGGATTACAGCTGTCGTGAGTATTCCTATAAATAACGATACCACCGGATTACTTGTCGCCATTTCGACCATTCCGGGTACATCGGCACTGAAGAAATGTTTAAAAATATCGCCCATAAGTTTTATGCTCAGAAGGAAAAACCAGAGCGAAACAGCCATATAGCCCGATTTCGCTACAACTCCGTATTTTACTTTAATGCTCATAGTTTTCCCTATTGATAAAGTTTAGTCGGTCATTATTTTCGGGATGATAAATTTAACAACGCAGGAAGACTTATGCAAATAATAATTTGGCATTATTACAGGTAAAAATTCGTTTGCTAAAGTATGCTGTTTGGGTTATATTATCGTGCGTTTTGAATGGCTGTAAAAGTGAACAAAAGCGTTTATTGCCGAGTTTATGTAAAAAAATGATCCGGGAAACTGCATGATAAGAAAAATAACAATAACTCTCACAGCATCATTCCTGATATTTTTGATGCTCTCCTGCTCCCAAAAATATGACGACACCGGGATTTTCGAGCCTTCGGATCCTGATCACTCTGCAGACACGCTTTTAGCGGTCAGCGGACGGTTCGCAGCTTTTCCTTCCGATATTATCTCTGACGGATACATCCATATAGGAACTGACACCGGCGAAACAGGCGATACTCTTTCATCATCAGTATCTCTTGTCAGATTTTCGATTCCGGAAACAGAAGGCCTGGACTCTGCTTACATTACTTACAGGATCAATATGCCGGATATGTCCGTTTATGAAAACACTGCGATAGATGTCAGTCATTATGCCAAGTTCTGGGACAGAGACGACTTTGATATTGACCACTCCCTTCTGAATCATTTTGCCACAATACCACTCAAATCAGACAGTTCTCTTTCGGCTCTAACCTTCAGGATAGATCTAACAGCGGAGATGCTGAATGGATGGGCAAACACCACTTCAGACAGCTCTTATGCCACTCTCCTTTTAGAAAGCTCTTCAGATCCGCACATCTCTCCAATATTAAAGATGTATTCATCCCGATGGCCATCCGAGTCACTTAAACCTTCAGTCAACACCTACTATACCCTAGATGATTCCCTTATCACATTCAAGTCTCCTGTGTCTGACGATATGAGCCTTGTTTTCAAAAAAACTGATACAGACTCGCCCGAAGGTAAAGTTAAGATAGGAGGAGTCTCCGGTGAAAGCTATATTACAAAATTCGATCTGTCGTCAATACCTTCCGGCGCGGTGGTTTTGACTGGAAGGATCGACATGGCTTATGCCGAAAACGGAAGAGACCCCGTTTATGGAGGTATAGAAACACAGGCTCTGACAGACGAAGAGATCTTTATTTATGTACTTACAGACGGTCTCTGGGAAACTGATATTGATTCCGTCTCATATGATTCTCTCAATGTATGGCAGTATAAACTGAAATTATCCGGTGTAGACAATTTTTTTTCGATGGACACTGTCATTCAGAACTGGATAAGAGAACCTGATGATAACCACGGCATACTCATAAGATCAGAAAAATGGGGTTCTCCGTTCGGTTACACTACTTTTCGTGAACCGAGACTGAATGTATCATACATTATTCCGGGAGGATCTGAATGAAGAGTTTTTATTCTCTGTCTTTAACGGCATTTTTACTCTGCCTCGCAGTCACCCCTCTCATGTCTTACACATCACCTTTCTCAGCACTTTCTTTCGGCGACTTTGAACCTACTGTCACACTTCAGCCGGGAACAGCAGTAGGTGACTCTTTAAATCTCAGCGCCCATAACTACGCGACATGGGCCCAAATTGTCAACACTACATTTTCTGTAAGATCTTCTTTATATTTCCACAAACTGGAACAGCAGGACGGGCGCACTTCTCAATACGACAGGTTCGCTTTCGAGGAAATACTATTTGCGATGCCTTTCGCAGAAAGGCATTTTTTCGGATTTTCATATTATCCCGTAGCTGTTTCTGAGTATTCGGCTGTTTCTGAAATGACTGAACTCAGTAACAGTTTTGAGTACACAAAGACCAGAACTCTCGAAAGCAGAAAAGGGAGTATCGCAAATGCTTCTGTCATATACGGTTTTTCTGTCTCAGATATATCTGTTGCTGCTGGTGCTTCATTCAGGTTCGGAAATTACGATATTACCAGCAGATATCACTACGCAACCTACTGGGATTCTGACTTTTCAAATCTTAACTGGGAAAAATTCTTTGAAAGAAAAAATACTGCCGGTTTTGCTAACTTCACTCCTGACATCAGTGTCTTTTACAGATCCCCGTCAGGTTTAAATGCAGGAGCAAAAATAGTAATTCCGGTCGCCACATCATATTCAAAGAAATCAAGTTTCAAAAGAACCACATCATTCGGAACAGTACTTGAAACTATATCTGAAGACGAATCGCCTTCAGAAAACTCTGACTGGCCTTTGGAGTTCGGATTAGGTCTGTCATACTCTATAAACAATCTCACATTAGCCTATGATTATTCTTCAATGCTCTTTGATGGTACCGAAACCCGTTTAGACGACACCATACTAAATGACCGTACAAGGCATTCAGCCGGATTTAAGTACAGACCATCATCAAGGATTTTCGATTCTTATTATAAAAGGATCACTTATTCAGGTTCCTTTTCTGTTGAGAAAAGGCCGTACCGTTTTGGCGGTAAGGATATTTCCGATATAAGCCAGACCATAGGCTTTTTACTGCCATTTAATAATGACAGATCCGCGATCGATATAACTGTAAGCCACACAAGTTCAGGAAATCTTTCTGATAACGGAATCGAAGGAAGGTCATTCAGGATCACTTTCGGATTTATATCTTCAGATCGCTGGAAACTCAGAAAAGAACGCTACACCGATTAAAACAAAACGGAGGCAAAAAAATGAAAACCCGCTTAATACTGATAATCTCTCTGACCGCTCTTTTTTCTGTCATAAGCTGCGGTCCTGAAACACGGACGGTAAAAGAAGAAACTGCTGTCACAGAGATCAGAAATAATAATAGCGAGATCAAAAGTGACGAAAAAAGAGAGCTTACAGATGATGAAAAGATGGAGATAAACAAACTCTCAAGCTTTACCCAAACAAGAAGGCAGCAGAAAAGGACAAGGGATATGATAGAGCATATCAATCAGATATTCGAGATCGATCCCGGGATGACTCATGCCAGGGATATTCTGCTTTTCTGGAGAGGAAACGGCTACGAAGAGCTTGGGATTATTGATTCGGCTATTGTGGATTATGAAAGGTTTTCCAAAATGCGCCCGGACCACTCTCAGGTTCTTGTTTTACTTGACTACATATATATAACGGGCGACAGGATCCCCGAAGCGATAGATGTCGTGAACAGAATGATCGAAAATGACCGTGAGGACAAATCTCTTTTGAGAAAGCTGGGAAGATATTATTTCCAGCATGCTGAGAACATTAGAGAGAACGATCCTAACGACCCCGATATCGAAGAATACGCAATGCTTTCAATTGATGTTCTTGAAGAATATGCCGAGTTCGAACCAGAAGACGAGGAGATCAATAATCTTTTGACATATCTGACATCCAGATTTCTTGACAGAGAGGCTTTTAAACAAAGGCTGGAAAGCAATCTCAGTATAAATCCGGATGACGCTAAGACCATAGAGAGACTGGCCGCAATATACTTCGATGAAGGTGATAATGAGAGGGCTGCTGAACTACTGGAAAGATACCTGGAAAAGAACCCTGATGACCTGAGAACTATACGCAGACTGATAAGAATTTTCCGAAATGATGTTTCAAAAGGCATTCATTACAATCAGCGTGCCATTAGACTGGACCCGTCAAATGAAACTTATAATATTAATCTTGCCAGGTATTATATAGAGAGGAAACAGTTCGAGCAGGCGAGAACAGAATGCGTCAGGGCAATATCTAAAAATCCTAGGAACATGACAATTTACAGAACATGGGCAAATATATATACGGAAAGCGTATCCGCATGCAATGTCGATATAGAATACCAGGACAAACTTGTTTTCACGATCGCATACGGACTTTTGGAAAAAGCAGGCGAAACAAGAAGACTACACGGTATGAGAGAAAGCGGTCAGGTACCTTCAAGAGCGGATTATTTCATTAACAGAAGCGTGAGACTTCCTTCGAGAGATTGCTACAGATGGATAAATCCCGAATGGGAAGAAGTCGGTTATATTGAAGAATATCTGAAAACTCTGTAATGGGCGGTCAGATAATACATATAGCATGTGATCACGGCGGTTTTAAGCTTAAGGAATCTCTCATAATTTTTCTTTCCGGAGAGGGATATGATGTTAACGACCTCGGAACTTATTCTGAAGAGTCCGTTGACTACCCTGTATTCGGTAAAAAAGCGGCGGAAGCAGTTCTTTCGGACGGAAATCCCGCTATAATTATCTGCGGAACGGGAATAGGAATTTCAATAGCGGCAAACAGGCATAAAGGCATAAGAGCAGCGCTTTGCCACTGTCCGGAGTACGCCAGACTGACGAGGCAGCACAATGATGCGAATATTCTCTCGCTCGGAGGGAGGTTCACCCCGGAAAATGAAGCAAAAAAGATCGTTAAAGCTTTTCTGGCGACAGGTTTCGAGGGAGGAAGGCACAAGAACAGAATTGAAATGCTGGACAATTAAACACTATAACAGGAGCATATAATGAGCATATTGAAACAGTACGACCCTGAAATTTTTCAGACAATTGAGAACGAAAAAAGAAGGCAGTGCGACAAGATAGAACTTATAGCTTCGGAAAATTTCGTATCGAAGGCAGTTCTCGAGGCCCTGGGATCGGTAATGACCAACAAATATGCCGAAGGCTATCCGGGCAAGAGATATTACGGCGGATGCGCCAATGTTGACGAGGCGGAGAACATCGCAATAGAAAGAGCGAAGAAGCTTTTCAACTGCAGATGGGCTAATGTTCAGGCGCACAGCGGATCTCAGGCAAACATGGGTGTTTATATGACCCTTGCAGAGCCCGGCGACACTATCATGGGCATGAACCTTTCAATGGGCGGCCACCTTAC